>NZ_JBEZKW010000025.1:0-104600 GCF_040651795.1 Streptomyces sp. NPDC048361 | reverse complement strand
GTGCGGGCCGGCGTCAGGCGGGCACGGCCGAACGCCGGCCCGCGAGCAGAGCGGGCCGGCGTTCGTTCAGGCGGGTGCGGCCGGGGCTCCGGCTCTGCTCACGCGTCGATGCGCGAGCGGTCCAGAGTCGCGGCGGAGCTGGTGATGAACTCCTTGCGCGGCGCCACCTCGTTGCCCATCAGCAGATCGAAGACCTGCTCGGAGGCTTCCAGGTCGCCGATGTTGATCCGGCGCAGGGTACGGAAGCGCGGGTCCATCGTCGTCTCCGCCAGCTGGTCGGCGTCCATCTCTCCGAGGCCCTTATAGCGCTGGATGGTGTCCTTGTAGCGGACGCCCTTGCGCTGGAACTCGAGCAGCGTGGTGCGCAGCTCGTTGTCCGAGTACGTGTACACGTACTTGTCCTGGCCCTTCTTGGGCTGGACCAGCTCGATCCGGTGCAGCGGCGGCACGGCGGCGAAGACCCGGCCCGCCTCGACCATCGGGCGCATGTAGCGCTGGAAGAGCGTCAGAAGCAGGATCCGGATGTGCGCGCCGTCGACGTCGGCGTCGACGAGCAGCACGATCTTGCCGTAGCGCGCGGCGTCGATGTCGAAGGTCCGGCCGGAGCCCGCCCCTATGACCTGGATGATCGCGCCGCACTCCGCGTTCTTCAGCATGTCGGAGACCGACGCCTTCTGAACGTTGAGGATCTTTCCGCGGATCGGCAGGAGCGCCTGGAACTCCGAGTTCCGGGCGAGCTTGGCGGTGCCGAGCGCCGAGTCGCCCTCGACGATGAACAGCTCGCTGCGCTCCACGTCGTCGCTGCGGCAGTCGGCGAGCTTGGCCGGCAGCGAGGAGGACTCCAGCGCCGTCTTGCGGCGCTGGGCCTCCTTGTGCTGGCGGGCCGCGATGCGGGTGCGGGCGGCCGCGACGATCTTGTCGAGGACGGCCCTGGCCTGCGCCTTGGCATCGCGCTTGGTGGAGGTGAGGAACTCCTTGAGTTCCTTGGCCACGACGTTGGCGACGATCCGGTTGGCCGCGGACGTGCCGAGGACTTCCTTGGTCTGGCCCTCGAACTGCGGCTCGGCGAGCCGCACGGTGATGACCGCGGTGAGGCCCTCCAGGGCGTCGTCCTTGACCACGTCGTCCTCGGCGACCCGCAGCATCTTGGCGGAGCGGAGCACCTCGTTGACGGTCTTGGTGACAGAACGCTCGAAGCCGCTGACGTGGGTGCCGCCCTTGGGGGTGGCGATGATGTTCACGAACGACCTGAGGTTGGTGTCGTACCCGGTGCCCCAGCGCAGCGCGATGTCCACGCCCAGTTCCCGGGTGACCTCGGTGGGCGTCATGTGGCCCCGGTCGTCGAGGACCGGGACGGTCTCCTTGAAGGTGCCCGAGCCGGTGAGGCGCAGCACGTCGTTGACGCCCTTGTCCTGGGCCAGGTACTCGCAGAACTCGCTGATCCCGCCGTCGAAGCGGAACGTCTCCTCGGTCTTGCCCTCGCCGTCCAGGCCGCGCTCGTCCCGTACGACGATGGTCAGGCCTGGCACCAGGAACGCCGTCTGGCGGGCGCGCTGGTAGAGCGTGTCCAGGGAGAGCTTGGCGTCCTTGAGGAAGATCTGGCGGTCGGCCCAGTACCGGATGCGGGTGCCGGTGCGGCCCTTGGGCACGCGCTTGCCCTTGAGCAGTCCGTTGCCCGGGTCGAAGGGCGCGTCGGGCCCCTGCTCGGTGAAGATGCCGGGGACGCCGCGACGGAAACTGATCGCGTGCGTGGTGCCCCGGTCCACCTCGACGTCCAGACGGGCGGAGAGCGCGTTGACCACGGAGGCGCCCACGCCGTGCAGGCCGCCCGAGGCCGCGTAGGAGCCGCCGCCGAACTTGCCGCCGGCATGCAGCTTGGTCATGACGACCTCGACGCCGGAGAGCCCGGTCTTCGGCTCGACGTCGACGGGGATGCCTCGCCCGTTGTCCCGCACCTCGACGGAGGCGTCGTCGTGCAGGATCACCTCGATGTGGTCGCAGTGGCCGCCCAGGGCCTCGTCGACGGAGTTGTCGATGATCTCCCAGAGGCAGTGCATCAGGCCGCGGCTGTCCGTGGACCCGATGTACATGCCGGGTCGCTTACGGACCGCTTCGAGGCCTTCGAGGACGAGCAGATGCCGAGCGGTGTAGTTGGAGCCGTCGCGGTCTGCCCCGCTCAGCAGCGCAGTGGACGGAACGGACGTCTCGGCGGTCACGCAGTTCGCTCCTCGCTGAATTTCAATTGCGCCCCGGTGGGTAAGGGGCCGGCGTCGGTCGCCGGTCAGAGGGTACCGAGGCCTGGTAGAGCCGTTGTAACGCCACCCTCGCCAAACGTCATGCTAGTCCAGCATCGCAAACATGTTCGATCCCCCGTGGGGGTGATGCGGATATCACGTTCCCAATCAGGCATGAACCATTTAGGCTCCGGGCACGTCCTCATGAACAACCGGCAACCCCGCCGGGAGGGCCAAACAAGACAAGCAACGCGAAACCCGTAAAGCTCCGCAATACGGCTCATTCGCCGCCAACCGGCAGCAGACAGCCACCTTGACCAAGAACTTTCGAGGAAAAGCCACGAGCGGGAACGTTTTCGGCCTGGTTGGATGTTGACCCTGGTACGACAGCTCGTCGAGCTAGAGAAGAGGCGACGTGACTACTGTTCTGACCCCCGCGAGCCCCCTGACGGCCGCCGACCGTTGCGACCGCTGCGGCGCACAGGCCTACCTTCGCGTAGTCCTCACCAGCGGCGGCGAGCTGCTCTTCTGCGCTCATCACGGACGTAAGTTCGAGCCGGAACTGAAGAAGATCGCCGCTGACATACAGGACGAGACGGACCGCCTCACCGCGGTGCCCGAGTCCACAGGCGACGAGGACCGCTGAGTCCTCGCGCCCGACGAGCCAGGGCCGGTCCAGGACCGGCGACGGGCGGCACTCCCCGTGCAGGGGGAGTGCCGCCCGTTCTCATGTCCGCGTCAGGCGGTGGCGCCGGGCCACGACACGGCCGACACCCGGGTGTAGACCCCGGGGTAGCCGCGCTGCCCGCAGCCGTTGCCCCACGACACCAGGCCGATGAGCTTGCCCCCGGACACCAGCGGCCCCCCACTGTCGCCCTGACAGGCGTCGTGGCCGCCCCTGGGATCGCCCGCGCACACCATGGTGGCCCGCAGGTACGTGCCGTCCGAGTTCGGCGGGTAGGGGGCCTCACAGGAGGCGTCACTGAGCACCGAGACGTGCGCGGCCCGCAGGGCCGTCGGGTAGCTCCCGGCACCCGTGGTGTCGCCCCAGCCGTAGACGGTGGCGGAGGCGCCGGCCTGGTAGCCTGGGTCGTTCGCTGCGGCCGCGGGGATCACGTAGGAGGCCGGCAGCGGCTGGGACAGGGTGAGCATCGCCATGTCGCCGGCGTTGGTCGCCGGATCGTAGCCGGGATTCACCCAGGTGGCCTTCACCGGGATCTCCTGGCCGGCGGTGCTGCGCAGCTCGGTGCGGCCCGCGATGACCTTGAGGTCGCGCACCTGGGACACGTCCATGCCCAGCACGTCGCTGCGCAGGCAGTGGGCGGCCGTGAGGACCGTGGTGGGCGAGACCACCGCTCCCCCGCAGAACTGGCCCGCGCGCGTACCCCCGAACCGGTCACGGCTGGACAGCGCCACCGCCCAGGGGCTGTCCGTGATCCGGACCTGCTGACCGCCGATGACGATCTCGTCGGCGACGGCGGACGACGGCACCCCCAGGGCGGCGACCGCAAGGGCGGCCGTCCCCGTGACGGCTCGGCTGATGGAGCGGCGCATGCGCTCTCCTGACTCTCGGTGACGCGGGCACACCCAGCGTATTCGGGGAGCGGCACGGCGCACCCTCGGGTACGCGCGAGGGCCCGGCCCCCCACAGGGGGGCCGGGCCCTCGCCGACGTAAGACCGAGGTCTAGTCGAGGTAGTCGCGCAGGACCTGCGAACGCGACGGGTGGCGCAGCTTCGACATGGTCTTGGACTCGATCTGGCGGATCCGCTCGCGGGTCACGCCGTAGACCTTGCCGATCTCGTCCAGCGTCTTGGGCTGGCCATCGGTGAGGCCGAAGCGCATGGAGACCACGCCCGCCTCACGCTCGGACAGGGTATCCAGGACCGAGTGCAGCTGCTCCTGGAGGAGCGTGAAGCTGACCGCGTCGGCCGGGACGACCGCCTCGGAGTCCTCGATAAGGTCACCGAACTCGCTGTCGCCGTCCTCACCCAGGGGGGTGTGCAGCGAGATCGGCTCACGCCCGTACTTCTGGACCTCGATGACCTTTTCAGGGGTCATGTCGAGCTCCTTGGCCAGCTCCTCCGGGGTGGGCTCACGGCCCAGGTCCTGGAGCATCTGGCGCTGGACGCGCGCCAGCTTGTTGATGACCTCGACCATGTGCACGGGGATACGGATGGTGCGGGCCTGGTCGGCCATGGCGCGGGTGATCGCCTGACGGATCCACCAGGTGGCGTACGTGGAGAACTTGTAGCCCTTGGTGTAGTCGAACTTCTCGACCGCGCGGATCAGGCCGAGGTTGCCCTCCTGGATCAGGTCCAGGAAGAGCATGCCGCGGCCGGTGTAGCGCTTGGCCAGGGAGACCACCAGACGGAGGTTGGCCTCCAGGAGGTGGTTCTTGGCGCGGCGGCCGTCCTCGGCGATGATCTCCAGCTCGCGCTTGAGCTTCGGCGCCAGCTTGTCGGCGTTGGCCAGCTTGTCCTCGGCGAACAGGCCCGCCTCGATGCGCTTGGCGAGCTCGACCTCCTGCTCGGCGTTGAGCAGCGGGACCTTGCCGATCTGCTTGAGGTAGTCCTTGACCGGGTCGGCGGTGGCTCCCGCGACGGCGACCTGCTGGGCGGGCGCGTCGTCCTCGTCCTCGTCGGACAGGACGAAGCCCTTGCTCTCGCCCTCGGGCTCCTCGTCGTCACCCTTGCCTGGCGCGGCGTCCTCGATGAGCTCGTCGCCCTCGACGGCCTCGTCGTCGTCGCCCTTCTTGGCGGCGGTCTTCTTCGCCGCGGTCTTCTTGGCCACCGTCTTCTTGGCGGCGGTCTTCTTGACGGCCGCCTTCTTGGCGACGGCCTTCTTGGGGGCGTCCTCGGCCTCGTCGGCCGGCACGTCCACGCTCTCGGACGGGGCCGCGGAGGCGGCGACGGTCCTGGTGGTGGTCACGGCCGTCTTGGCCGCGACCGTCTTGGTGGCGGTGCGCTTCGCCGGGCTCTTCGCTGCGACGCTCTTGCGTGTGCGCTTCGGTGATTCCGCGGCACTGACCATCAGCGTCACACCCTCTTCCTCGAGGATCTGGTTGAGGCTGCGCAGAACATTCTTCCACTGGGTCGGCGGAATCTGGTCGGCTTCGAAGGCCCGACGCACGTCATCGCCGGCGATCTGTCCATCAGCCTTTCCCCGCTCGATGAGCGCCATCACAGACTCGGACTCGGCGATCTCCGGCGGGAGCGTACGGGATGTGCTGGCCGACACGAACAACCTCTCGAAACGATGGAAAACGGCTTCCGGCCCCGCCCAGGATCGGGCCGGAGCCGACGACCACCGGCTGGGGATGTGCCGGGGGCGCGGGCTGAACCTCGGAGCTGCACAGCGCCACGCTTGGCCGCTGTATTCCCTCCTCGGCTGTTACCTCTTAAGTCATCGCCTGGTTCCGAGGAGTGTTACGCGCAAACTTCGTGGCCCGAGTCACACCTCAAACGCGACCAAGGGCCCACAAGGGACAGATACCCCATATTCGAGCCCGCCGGACCCCTCTGCGGGATCCGGCGGCCCGGCGGGCGGGGCGGGGCTCCGGTCAGTGCTCGCGCGGGGCCGGGACGACCCGCTCCACCTCCGGGTGGACCGTGAGCAGTTGACGTACGGCCGTCTCGGCGGCGACGGGGTCGCCGTTGCCGAGGGCATCCGCGATCCGTCCATGGTGCGCCAAGGAGGCGTCCGAGGGACGGTCACAGCCCGTGACCGGGGCGCCCGAGACCTGGAGGGCGGCCGAGACGATGCCGGAGAGGTGCTCCAGCATCCGGTTGCCGGCGAGCTGGATGAGGAGGGAGTGGAACTCGGCGTCGGCCCGCGAGAAGGTGAGCGCGTCACCCTGCGCGAGGGCGTGGCCCATGATCTCCACCATGTCGCCGAGACGCTGCTGCATGTCCTCGCGGCCGTGGCCCGCGGCGAGGCGGGCGGCGAGCGGCTCGATGGTCCAGCGCAGCTCGGCGAGCTCGCGGCGCTGGTCGTCCCGCTGGGGACCGAAGGCGCGCCACTCGATGATGTCGGGGTCGAGCAGGTTCCAGTCGCTGACGGGACGGACCCGGGTGCCGACGTTGGGCCGGGCGCTGACCAGGCCCTTGGCCTCGAGCACACGCAGGGACTCGCGGACGACCGTGCGGGAGACCTCGAAGCGCTGGCCGATCTCCTCGGGAACCAGCGGGCGGTCCGCGCCGAGGTCGCCGGAGACGATCATCTGGCCGAGCTGCTGGACGAGTTGACCGTGCAGGCCGCGGCCGCGGCTGCCCGCGCTCCTGCGGCCCATCCGGCCGAGCTCCCCGTCCCCGCTGTCCCAGGAAGGGGCTCCGAGCCGGTCGGACGAGCGCGCCTCGCCGTAGGGGTAGCGGTCGAGTTCGGCCGGGGCGGAGAGGCCGGCCTCGGCGGTGCGGGCGGTCATCATGGTGTGCGCAAGGGTGCTCATGCACCCTTTGTCGGCGGGACTCCCGTGGCCCTTGAGGTCTTTGGTGAAAAGCACACGAAAGGGTGATCACCGCCACCCCCGCAATTGACGCTTTATCGGAAAGAAGCGGGCAATCTCCTGGGAGTTGTGGGCAGATCCTCACCCGCCGCAGGGGGGCGCCTCACCAACGGGCCCTGGCGCGCAGGCCGGTGAGCAGGTATGCGCAGATCAGAACGGTGAGCGACAGCGTGAGTGCGGCTCCGACCGGTTCGGCGACCAGATGGAGCCCGGCGACGAGCAGGTGGTCGAGGGCGTGCGGCCAGCGCACCCAGGCCAGGTCGCGGAGCCGGTCGGGCAGCCCGGCCACCGAACGGACCGAGTGCCCTTCGACGGCTTTGCGCAGGAGCGGTACGACGGCGACGGGCACGGCCAGCACCGCGGCGAGGCCCGCGGAAGTGGCCCGGAAGATGCCGGCGGCGAGCAGCCCGGCCCAGGCGCAGCCCACGGTGAGTCCGGCCCAACTCGCGGCCATGGCGGGCCATTCCCGTGCCGGTCCCACCACTCCCCCTCCGTACGCCAGGCGCAGGACCTGGTAGTCGATGGCGACGGCGAGAGCGCCGATCACCAGTGCCGCCGCCGCGGTCACGAAGAGTTTGGCGAGGAGCAGCCCGAGCCGGCGCGGGATGGTGCCGCGGTCGGCCGCGAGTGCCGGGTAGCGGTACTCGTCGCCGAAGGAGAGCGCACCGAACAGGCCGGCGCCCAGCGCGGCGGGCGGCAGCGGCAGCAGCCCCGGCCAGGCGGCGAGCAGCCGCGCCGGCGGGGCGTGTCCGGCCCGCGCGAGCAGCACCGCCAGCATCGCCGACAGGGCCAGAAGGCCCGCTGCCAGCAGGAAGGTTGTCCGTACGCCGAGGAGCCTGCGCAGTTCGTAGCGCAGGGGCCGCAGCGGGGTGCGGGCGGGTGCACGGGTGATGGGCAGGGGGTGGGAACTCCGGGGCCCGGTGGTCCGTTCCTGTGGTGGGACGTGGACGCCGGGGCCGGTGTCCCCGACCTCGTCGGCGAGGCGGTGCAGCAGCACGCCGTTGCGGAAGGCCGTCTCCCCGACCTCCGCGGTGCTGCTGCCGTACACGGACAGGTGGTTGCCGTCCTCGGCGACCACTTCGACGGAGTGCTGCGCGGCACGCGCCTCGCGGCTGACCAGAGCGCCGAGGCGGGCGGCGTGCGGGGTGGCGACGGCGACGCGCGGCCGCAGCCGGGTGCGGGCGAACTCGGTGGCGTCCTGGTCGGCGACGAGGCGGCCCCCGTCGACGGTGACCACGCGGTCCGCCACCCGGGCGGCTTCCTTGGGGTCGGCGAAGGTGCACAGGACGGTCCCGCCATGGTCGGCGTGGCCGCGCAGCAGCCCGCGGAGCCAGGCGTTCTCGCGGGGCGACAGACCTTCGGCGGGTTCGTCGAGAAGCAGGGTGTGCGGATCGCCGAGCAGCGCGGAGGCGAGGCCGAGGCGGCGGTCCATGCCGAGCGAGAGGGTGCCGAGACGCTGGTCGGCGAGGCCCGCGAGCCCGACGACCTCCAGCATCTCCTCGGCGCGTGACACCGGGACCCCGGCGACGGTGCACATGAGCTTGAGCTGGCCCCGGACGGTGCGGGCGGGATGGCCCGGCACATCGCCGAGAAGGGTGCCCACTTCTCGCGCGGGGTGGGCGATCGCGTGCAGGGGGCGGCCTCTGAAGTAGGTGACGCCCCGGCCGGGTTCGAGTTCGAGCATCAGGCGCAGGGCGGTGGTCCGGCCCGAACCCGGGGCGCCCAGGAGGGCGGTGAGCTGCCCGGGCCTCGCCTCGAAGGTGAGGTCGTCCACGACGGGCGGAAGGTCGGGGCGGGGGGCGCTGGTGAGTCCGATTGCCTGGAGCATCGCTTCTCTCGCGGTAGGTGAGACCGCTCGGCCGACTGGGCGGGTACTCCAGCAAGATAACGCGACATTTCGGACTTTTGGCGCAGGGTTGGGGCGACGCGATCCCGAATGTCAGGCCTTTGGACGCGACTTCGGACGCCCCCGGGCCTCTACGGCCGCCGCCGCCAGGCGCTGTTTCCGCGTCGTGGTCTCGTGCGGTCCGGCCGTTCGGGGCGAGCGGTTGCGGGCAGGTGCGCGCGCGGCTCGGGTCGGTACGTACGGCGGGTGCGGACCGGTCGGCGCGCGGGGGTGCGGGGGCCGGCCCGCCTCGGCACGGCGTGTGCGGCCCGTCGGCGCGTAGGGGCCGGTCGGCGCGTGCGGGTTGCGCGGCGCGTACGGGCTGTGCGGCGCGTACGAGCCGTGCCGGGGGGGTGCGTACGGTCCGGTCGGCACACGCGGCCTCTGCAGCAGCGGGGTGCGCGTACGGTCCGGTTCGGCTTGGTCGGGCGCAGCCCGACGCGTCTGAGCCCGGTCGACGCGTGCGGGCGCGGTCGATGTGTGTGAGCCCGGCCGACCCAGCGCACGTGTGGGGGCGCGGTCGGCCTTCCTAGACCTCGGGACGCAGCATCGGCGGGTTGAGGAGCGTTGCGCCGCCCGCGCGGAAGAGTTGGGCGGGGCGGCCGCCCTGGCGGGTCGTGGTGCCGCCGGACGGCACCAGGAAGCCCGGGGTGCCGGTCACCTTGCGGTGGAAGTTGCGGGGGTCGAGGGCGACGCCCCACACCGCCTCGTACACCCGGCGCAGCTCGCCGACGGTGAACTCGGCCGGGCAGAAAGCCGTGGCGAGCGACGAGTACTCGATCTTCGAGCGGGCTCGCTCCACGCCGTCCGAGAGGATCCGCGCATGGTCGAAGGCGAGCGGCGCCGACTGGTCGCCTTCGCGGCCGAAGCCGCCGTCCTGGCCCAGCAGATCCCCGACCGGTGCCCAGCGCGCGCTGTGCGCGTCGCCTCCCGCGCGCGGCGCCGGCAGGTCCGGGGCGAGCGCGAGGTGCGCCACGCTGACCACCCGCATCCGCGGGTCGCGCCGCGGGTCGCCGTAGGTGGCGAGCTGTTCGAGGTGGGCGCCGTTGGGCAGCGCCGGAGCCGAGGGGTCGGAGGCGCAGAGGCCGGTCTCCTCGCCGAGTTCGCGCGCCGCCGCGGTGGAGAGATCCTCGTCGTCGCGGACGAAGCCGCCGGGCAGCGCCCAGCGCCCCTGGAAGGGTGGCTCCCCGCGGCGCACCACGAGCGCGCAGAGCGCGTGGCGGCGCACGGTCAGCACGACCAGGTCGACGGTCACGGCGAAGGGCGGAAAGGCCGACGGGTCGTAGGGCGACATGCCGTGATCATAGTCGTCTGCCTGACGATAAACACTCCCTTCGACGCCCTCCGCCCGGTCTTATCCCATGGCACCGGCCGGAGTGCTCACCTCACTCAGCCTCCCAACTGAAGCCGCTCGGCGGCCTGCTCGACCATGCCGACCCCGAGCCTGCTCACCCGTACCGCGAACGGCTCTCCGGCCACGCTCAGACCGGCGAGCCGGATCGCGCCGAGCGGGGCCGACCGCAGGGGGTGCAGAGCGACCGATCCGGCCGGAGTGTCCGGGCGGACCCCGACCAGGGTGGCGAGCAGATGGATCCCCGCTGCGGCCGCCACCGCTGCGGGGCGGCAGGCCGCCGGGTGCGGCACGGGCACGCTGTCCGCGGTGCGCTGCTCGCCCGCGTACATCTCGGGCAGCCGGTGCCCGAACGCCTCCGCGGCTGCCAGGACGCCCCGCAGTAGGGCGACGGCCTCCTTCTCATGACCGGCGCCCGCCAGCCCGGCCACCGCGACGGCGCTCTCATGCACCCGCACCGCGCCCGCCCGGTGCCCGAACGGGTTGTACCCGGGCTCCTTCACAGCGAGCCCGCGCAGGCCCCATCCCGAATCCATCGCCGGTCCACCCAGCAGCCGGGCCAACTGTTCGGTCTGCGCCTTGTCGAGCAGCCCGGGGGCGAGGCGGCCGCCGCCGAGCAGCCCCGTGTCGAGGAGGTGGGCGGCGCCCGCGCCGAGCAGAGGCACCGGACGCCCGTCAGCGGTGCGGGCCGCCGCGGGACGTCCCCCGCCGAGGTCGTCGACCCAGAACTCCGCCCGGAACCGGTCCCTCAACGTCTTGGCCCGCGCAAGCCAGGTATCCGCTCCGGGACGGCCGCACTCCCGCAACAGCTCCGCGCCGAGCAGCGCGGCCCGGTGGGCATGGGCCTGGGTCTCGGCTCGCACGAGGCCTGCCCCGGGGCCAGGCTCGGCGAGGTACCCGTCGTCGCCCAGGGCGGCGCCGAGCCAGTGCAGACAGCGCTCGGCCGCGGGCAGCAGCGCGGCCACCTCCGACTCGGCCAGGCCCCAGCGCCGTGCCTCCGCGAGCAAGACCGGAAAGGCCAGCGTGGCCTCCACTCCCGTGCAGCCCGGAGGCAGAAAGGGTCCCGCGTCCCGCAGCGGACCCGGGATGCGACCCAACTCCGGTGCAGATCCCCCGAGTTGCGTCCTCGCCAGGGTGCGCAGGGTGGCCGCAGCGAGGCGGGTGGACAGGGGCAGCGCCATCCGCGCCGCCCAGATCGACTCGGCGGGTGCCACGCCGCACCGCCAGGGGACGCCGCCCGCCGCGTGCAGGTCGGCGGGGCTCGCGGGGTCACGGATCAGCAGGGCCCGCAGGTCGTCGATGCTGTGCTGCCACAGCGCCGCCACCCGCGGGTCGTCCCCCTCGGCCCGTGCCACCTGAAGCGAGGGCAGCGGGCTCACGGCCTGCCCTGCCGCCCGTACGGGCCGACCCGACGTGCCCGACGTGATGGACAACTGGATCGTGTACGAGCCTCCCGGAACCAGTTCCACCATCCAGCGCAGCACCCCCGCGGAGGCGAGCGCGTCGGCCGGCGGGGGCTGGGCGGTTACCGCGCAGTGGGCATTTCCGGAGGTCCAGCGCATCCCCGAGTCGTGGACGCTGGCGGGTAGTTCGGGCCCCGCGCGCCCTGCAGCCACCCTGCCCAGGTCCGCGAGGTCGGTGCCAAGCGCGATCTCCACCGGTACCCTCACGGGCCGGCCCGCGTAGCTGGTCAGAGTGATCCGTTCGGTGCCGTCCGCGTGGCGCAGCCGTTCGACGCAGAGCTCGGGGTCGGGGCCGCCGCCCGCCGAGGTGCGCACCACGGAGAGGAACCGGGCACGGTCGGCCGATATCGACCGGCCCTGCACCGAGATCGGGTCCCGGCCCGCCACCCTCAACTGGCAGCGCGAGAGCAGCCGTCGGCCGTGCTGGTAGAAGCCTTCAAGGCCTCGCCCGGTCAACTGGCCGTGCTCGGGCGACACTACGAGGCCGGGCAGAGCAACGCAGATCACTGCCGCGTGCACGGCCGGGAGCTCACCGGGCGGTGGCGGCCCGGAAAGCCTTGGTGGTACCGGACCCGGCGTACCCCCGGCGCCGGCGCGGGGAGGTGGGTTGGACACCATGCGTACCCTTCTGCGCGTTCCGGACGACGAGGGTTGCGGTCCGGCGCCGATGCTGCCGCCCGCGGAGCGCGGCGCCCGGTGCCGCGCTCACCACCCAGGTGAACGCCGCGGAGCTCGACCGGGTCACGGATGGACCGCCCTCCGCCTACCGCCGCCGGTCACTCCTCCTGCTCCTTCGTCCTCTCCCCGCCCCGGCGGCGGACCCGGGCACGCGTCTTGTGCTGGGGGCCGGCCGGGTGCGGGCCGGTGGGGGCGGGGCGGCCCACATTCGCGGAGGGGCGCGTGCCACCTGTGCCCTTCCCCGAGGGCCGCGTCGGCTTGCGGCGCGCCCCGCCCTCCGCCACCTGCGTGCTTGCTCCCTCAGCCGTCCCAGCGTTCGCTCCCTCCCGCACCCGAGCACTCGCTCCCTCATCCGTCCGAGCCTTCGCTCCCTCCCGCACCCGAGCACTCGCTCCCTCATCCGTCCCAGCGTTCGCTCCCTCCCGCACCCGAGCACTCGCTCCCTCATCCGTCCGAGCCTTCGCTTCCTCGGCTGCACCGGAGCCCGCCCGCCTCGCTGCGCGTTCCTCCCGCAGGCAGATGCGGAGTTCTTCAGGGTCCAATCCCTGGTTGCAGGCCTGGTGGAGCAGGTAGGCGAAGCGGTACTCGGGGTCGGCCCGCAGGGCGAGGCCGAAGGCCACCCGTGCGTTCGGGTCGTCTCCGGTCGACCAGGAGACCCAGCCCGCCAAGGTGAGCAGCGCGGCCGCGTGCCCGCGGTACGGACCGACGCAGCGACGGGCCAGCGCACGCCACAGACGCAGCGCGAGCTGTGCTTCGGCGCCCTCCATCCATTCGGCGGCCCAGTCGCGGGTCGTACGGTCCTGGAGGCCGAGGATCACGGCCGCCGCCTCGTCGTGGGCGATGAGCCCGTCGTCCAGTTCGTCCGCCGCGTTGCCGCCGAGGAGCAGGGTGCCGGCGGCGCCCCGGCCGTCCGCGATGCGGGTGCCCGCTCCGCGGGGCGGTACGGGCGCCTCCGCGATCCGCCGCATGAGCCGGGCCGCGAGGTCGAGCGTCTCGTCGGCCACACCACGCCGGTCGCCGTCGGTAAGGATGCGGGGGAACATCTCCGCGGCCGCGGCATCCAGCGCTCGCTCCTGGTCCTCTGCAGCCGCCGCCCTCCAGGGAGCGAACCGCTCCTCCATCTCCCGCAAGGAGCCCCGCACATGGATACCCGCGTAGGTCGCGGCGGCCGCCATGACCGATGTGCCCGGCAGCGCCAGCACATTGCCCTCCGGCGGACAGCAGCGGGTGTCCGGACAGCAGTACGACCAGTAGCGGCCGTCGGAAATGCACAATGCTTCGAGCACCGGGACGTCGAGACTCCCGCAGGCGATGCGAAGCCGTTGGGCCAACGGCCGCAGCCGTTCCATCACTTCGTGGGCGCTGCCGTCCCGCAACGGGTCCTGGCAGAGGAAGACGACGATTCCGTCGGGCCGGGGCCCCCGCTGCTCGCTCCCCGTGACCAGGCATTCGGCGAGCTGGTCGGCGATGTCGGGCCATTCCTGCGGGGAGGCGGGCAGCCCGACCCTGACCCGGCCGCCGAATCTACCGCTCTCGCCGTGCAGCGCCACCAGGACGGCCGAATCGGTGGGATGGAAACCCAGCAAGTACGGCAGCGCGTCGGCCAGTTCGGCCGGTCCGCGCAGGTAATCCGCGGCTCGCCCGACGGGGCGGGTGCATCGGGGTCGTGGGACGGGGAGTCGTGGGAGGGGGAGTCATGGGGCCGGCGTTCCGGGGGCCGGGATTTGGTGGGTCGAGAATTCTGGGGCTCGGATGCGTTGGATCCGACGTCGTCGGACCCGAAGTTGTCGGACCCGAAGTCGTGGGATCCGAAGTCGTGGGATCCGAAGTCGTGGGATCCGGATTCCTGGGATCCGGATTCCTGGAACCTGGAGTCCTGGGATCCGGCTTCGTGGTGCTCGCTCATGTCTCGCATGTCCCGAGGGTTTCGCGATTCCGAATTCTCCACCACCCCTGTGGAAAACCTTATCCACAGGCCAAGGGTGCTGATACTACGAATGCGACCCGCCGCGGGAACAAACGGCACTTGCATGGCACAGGTCCGGCGTTAACCCCGGCCGAAATTGCGGCACGCGGGACCGATCCCGCGGATGGTCCTATCGCCCCGGTGCGGGTCGCACCGTATGACAGGCGGGCTACGCCGCAGGACGGGCGGATCGCCCCCGCCGCGAGGGCCGCCGCGGCGACCGGCAGGGCCTTGGTGCCGCCGTCGCCGTCGCCGGGTGATGCCTAAAACGGGAAATTCCGATCACCCTATCGGGGGCGCCGATGGGTCGGCGAGGCCGAGATATGCAGCTCCCTCAGTTGCACAGGTGCTGCGCCGTTGCCGAAAAGTTCAATTATCGCCAGGGCAAGCCGGTCGTTTGCATAACGCCCAGTCGCGCCGGGCCGGGCACCGGCATCGGAGCTGGATGGTCGAACAGACCGGGCTCCGGTCGGATCAGGCAGCCGAACGGACCCGGCGCCACATCGAGGGCGGCCGAACGGAGCGGACGCCACATCGAGAACGGCCGAACGGACCCGGCGCCACATCGAGGGCGGCCGAGCGGACCGGGCTGCAGGTCGAGGACGGACGGCCCGACCGGGCGCTGACCAGGGCGGACGGCCGCTCGGGCACGGCATCGTTGCGCGATTGTCCGACCCGTCCTGTTGTATGGGGGCATGGAGCACACGAGCAACGCGGAACTGCGCACCGAGGCCGACACGGTCCTGGCCCGTCTGGTCGGGGACACCACCGGCACCGCGCGGCTGCGTGAGGACCAGTGGCGAGCGATCGAGGCCTTGGTCGCCGACAAGCGGCGGGCGCTCGTCGTGCAGCGCACCGGCTGGGGCAAGTCCGCCGTGTACTTCGTGGCCACGGCGCTGCTGCGGACCCAGGGCGCGGGTCCCACGGTGATCGTGTCGCCCCTGTTGGCGCTGATGCGCAACCAGGTCGAGGCGGCGGCCCGGGCCGGCATCACGGCCCGTACCATCAACTCGGCCAACCCTGAGGAATGGGACACCATTCAGGAAGAGGTCGCGGGGGGCGCCGTCGACGTCCTGCTCGTCTCGCCCGAGCGGCTCAACAATCCGGACTTCCGGGACAACGTCCTGCCGAAGCTGTCCGCGGCCACGGGCCTGCTCGTCGTCGACGAGGCGCACTGCATCTCCGACTGGGGCCACGACTTCCGGCCCGACTACCGTCGCCTTCGTACAATGCTGGCCGAACTGCCGCCGGGTGTACCGGTGTTGGCGACGACAGCCACCGCGAACGCCCGGGTAATGGCGGACGTGGCCGAGCAGCTCGGCACCGGCGGTGGTTCGGACGCGCTGGTGCTGCGCGGCCCCCTCGACCGCGAGAGCCTCAGCCTCAACGTGGTGTCGCTGCCCGACGCGGCGCACCGCCTCGGCTGGCTGGCCGACCACCTCGACGAGCTGCCGGGCTCGGGGATCATCTACACGCTGACCGTCGCGGCGGCCGAAGAGATGACCGCCTATCTGCGCCGGCGTGGGCACACGGTGGCCTCGTACACCGGCAAGACGGAGAACGCGGACCGGCAGCAGGCCGAGGACGATCTGCTGGCCAACCGGGTCAAGGCCCTGGTCGCCACGTCCGCGCTCGGCATGGGCTTCGACAAACCGGACCTGGGCTTCGTGGTCCACCTGGGTTCGCCCTCCTCCCCCATCGCCTACTACCAGCAGGTCGGCCGAGCGGGCCGTGGCGTGGCCCACGCCGAGGTCCTGCTGCTGCCCGGCCGCGAGGACGAGGCGATCTGGAAGTACTTCGCGTCGGTGGCCTTCCCGCCCGAGGAGCAGGTCCGGCGCACCCTGGACGTCCTGGCGCAGGCCGGCCGGCCGATGTCGCTGCCCGCCCTGGAACCCCTGGTGGAGCTGCGGCGCACCCGGCTCGAAACCATGCTCAAGGTGCTCGACGTGGACGGCGCGGTGCACCGCGTCAAGGGCGGCTGGACCAGCACGGGTGAACCGTGGGTGTACGACACCGAGCGGTACGCGTGGGTGGCGCGGCAGCGCGCCGCCGAGCAGCAGGCGATGCGCGACTACGCCTCGACGACGGGCTGCCGGATGGAGTTCCTGCGCCGCCAGCTCGACGACGAACAGGCCGCGCCGTGCGGGCGCTGCGACAACTGCGCGGGCGCCCGCTTCACCGCGGACGTGTCCGGCGCGGCCCTGGACGAAGCCCGCGGCGAACTGACCCGGCCCGGCGTCGAGGTGGAGCCCCGCAAGATGTGGCCCACGGGCCTCGCGGCGATCGGCATCGACCTGAAGGGCCGCATCCCCGCAGGTGAACTGGCTTACTCCGGGCGTGCGTTGGGCCGACTCTCGGACATCGGCTGGGGCAACCGGCTGCGCCCGATGCTCGCGCCCGGCGCACCGGACGGGCCGGTTCCCGACGATGTGGTGCAGGCGGTGGTGAGCGTCCTCGCCGACTGGGCCAAGGGCCGGGGAGGCTGGGCCTCGGGGGGCCCGGACGCGCCTCCGCGCCCGGCCGGGGTGGTGACGCTTCCCTCGCGCACCCGGCCCGCCCTCGTTTCGTCCCTCGGCGCCCGGATCGCCGAGATCGGCCGGATGCCCCTGCTCGGCTCGCTCGCCTACGCCGAGGGCCCGGAGGGTGAGCGGGTCGCCCAGTCCAACAGCGCCCAGCGGGTGCGTGCCCTGCATCACGCGTTCAGAGTGCCGCAGGACCTGGCGGCGGCGCTCACCGAGGCCGCTGGGCCGGTGCTGCTCGTCGACGACGCCTCCGACACGGGTTGGACACTGGCCGTCGCGGCGAGGCTGCTGCGCCGCTCCGGAGCACAAGGGGTCTTCCCCCTGGTCCTGGCGGTCCAGGCCTGAGCGCGGCCCTAATGGGCCAGGGCCGAGCACGGCCTGGCCCAAGCGAACCCGAAGGTCCGGGCTGAACTTGCGCCTGCCCGAGGGTGCCCGGCGATCCGGGCTGAACCTGCGCCTGCCTGAGGGTGCCCGGCGATCCGGGCTGAGCCTGCGCGTGGCCGAGAAGGCCCGACGGCCCAGGCTGAGCCTGCCCGTGCCCGTGCCCCGAGGGAGCATCGCGGCAGGTTCCTGGGGGTCCAGGATCGGCGCGGTGCCTGGTTCCCGCCAACCCTCGCGGCCGGGGCGCCGTCAGGGGTGATCGGGGGCGTGCCTGGGCAGGAATACACATGCGTGCCCGTGGACCCGATCGGCAGTGTGACCCGCCGTCACCAACCGGCCGCACGACAGCAGGAATTGGGACCCGCCCCGCCCGCACACGGGTGGTACGGACGGGCTGTGCCGGTAGGCGTCCGCCCGGCTCCGCCCGCGCGTGGGGCGCGTCTCCTGAAGGGAGGACCGTGACGTTCGGATTCGCTCCGTCCGCGACTTCGGCCGCGGCCTCCACCCTCCTGTCGGCCGGCTCCGCGAACCGCTGCACCAGGATGCTGGAACCCGCCGAGTGGGCCGCGGCCGGCATTCCGCTGCTGCGCAACCCGCGTGAGGTGGTCGACGGGCTGCACGAGCGTCACCGGCCTACGCCGGGGACCGCCGTCGTTGC
The DNA here is from genome assembly GCF_040651795.1 of Streptomyces sp. NPDC048361. Classification (NCBI taxonomy): domain Bacteria; kingdom Bacillati; phylum Actinomycetota; class Actinomycetes; order Kitasatosporales; family Streptomycetaceae; genus Streptomyces; species Streptomyces sp. NPDC048361. Next base: position 86,959 of record NZ_JBEZKW010000025.1, on the reverse strand, counting down.
GGTCCTCGACCATGAGGAACGGCTCGCGGCCAGCGCGTCGTTCATCTCGCGGGCGGCCTTGGCAGACGGCTGGGAGTTCCGCAACGCACTCTTGGCGCATCTTCGCCGGGTGGTCCCGCACGACCTGCGCCGCCGCTCCCCGGTGCGCACAGCGGTGTTGCTCTACTGCCGGGACGGGGACGAGCGGTGGACGGAGGAGGACGGGGCCTGGATGTGGGGTCTGCGGGACGCCTGCACCCTGCACGGGCTGCGCTGCGGGGCGTACATCACGCTCACGCGTGCGGGGTGGCAGGTACTCGGTGAGGGGCGCGGCGGCCGACGCCCCAGCACCGCCGCGGCGTCGCACCCGCAGGCCGACCCCGGGCGCGTGCCGGCCCCGCTGTCGCTGAGGTCCGGCACCGGCGGCCTGGACATGCCACGCCGCACGGCCGCGCGCTGAACCGTTACGCCACGGTCGCGGCCGGGGAGTTCACGGCGTTCGCCACAGGCCCCGGGCCCACCCCCTACCCGCGCGTCCGGCCGCTCGTGGCGGGACCGGATCACGCGTGTGGGGGTTTCAGACTCCGGCGCCGAGCGCCTCGTTGACGCGCTGCGGTTCGCCGCACACGACGAGCAGCACCTCGGCACGGGCCAGGGCGAGCGGCAGTGTACGCGGCGCGGCGCCGTCGGCCTCCTCGGCGTTGACGGCGACGACGACCACCGGTCGGGCCGAGGCCCGCGCGACGGTCGCCGCGTCGGCGTAGAAAACGTCGTCACGGGCGTCGTGCTGGGCCCAGTAGGCGGCCTCGCCGAAGGTCAGCTCGTGCGCTGCCCACGGGTGCGGCTCACCGGTGGTGAGAACCAGGATGTCGCCCGGCGCACGGCCGGAGTCGAGCAGCAGGTCCACCGCTTCGTCCGCGGCGTCGAGCGCGCCGTCGGCGGGGGCGGGGATCAGCTGGATCTGCGGACCGGCCGGGCGCGGGGGCTCGGGCGGCGGGGTCTGCGCTACGGAACCGTGCGACCGCTGCGCGGGGGGCGTGGGCCGGGCGGGACCGGGGCCCGGACGTCCGGGACGCGGTACGGCCGCGGGACGCGGACCGGGTACGGGGCGAGGGGTCTGCGCGGTGCGGCCGGCGGCCGGGGTGACGCGGGGACCCTGGGCACTCTCGTGAATCTGAGGCTCCTCGGGGATGAGAGGCATGTATGGATGTCTATCAAATGCCGGTGAGGGCGTCACCGGCGGGTGGCACAACAGTGCGATCGGGGCGGAGTCTCCCCGCAACCGGGCGGGAAAGTCCAGGGATTTCGGGATGCGAGCCCGGACTTTCACGCCCCCGTCAACCGGACCGGAGGACTCCGGCAGCAAGGGGACTCCGTACGCAGAACAGAGCCGGAACCTTGGGCACGGGGCCGGGCTCCGGTGTCGTCCGGGGTCAGAAGTCGAAGCCGAGCTGTCCCCCGCTTTCGAGTGCGGCCGCCTCCGGGGAGAGCCGCGTCTTCTTCAGGTGCCGCCACTGGGGCAGCGCGTCCAGGTACGCCCACGACAGCCGGTGGTACGGGGTGGGCCCCTGTTCCTCCAGCGCCGCCTTGTGCACGGGTGAGGGGTAGCCGGCGTTGTCGGCGAAGCCGAATCCCGTGTACTCCCCCTGCGTGCCGGTCAATTCGGCCATCATCGCGTCCCTGCGCACCTTGGCGATGACGGAGGCGGCAGACACGGCGACACAGGACTGATCGCCCTTGATCACCGTACGGACCTGCCAGGGCAGGCCGAGGTAGTTGTGCTTCCCGTCCAGGATCACCGCGTCCGGCCGGACCGGCAGCGCCTCCAGGGCGCGGACGGCGGCCAGCCGCAGGGCCGCGGTCATGCCCAACTCGTCGATCTCCTGCGGCGAGGCGTCACCGAGCGCGTATGCCGTGACCCAGCCCTCGAGTATCGCCGCGAGTGCGTTGCGGCGCTTGGGGCTGATCAGCTTGGAGTCGGTGAGTCCGGCGGGCGGTCGGCGCAGCCCGGTGATGGCGGCGCACACCGTGACGGGACCGGCCCACGCCCCGCGTCCGACTTCGTCGACACCGGCGACGATCTTGGCCCCGGTGGTGGCGCGAATCGAGCGCTCGACGCTGTGGGTGGGTGGTTCGTACGGCATGGCGCCTGCAAGGTTACGCCGCCGGTGGCCGCCCGCGACACTCAGGTCACCCGCCGCCCGGCCGCGGCGTCCGCATACGGCTCGTTCGCGAGAGGCTCCCACCCCGGGCACGGCGCGCAGCCGCGGCCCTACGGCCCGGCCGATCAACGCCGCGATGCCCCCGTCGCTTCCGTCGCTCCCTTCGCTTCCGCACATCTTCGAGCGAACACCAACGGTTCCAACGGCCCGGAAGCGACACCGAAGGCCAACTCGGCGGCGGCGTCCGGGCACACAACGCCCCGCTCGATCCCTGCTGCACGACGCGTCGCACACGCGAGCCGACTCGCAAGCTCGATGATCTGGCGCAGAAGCCTGAGCCACTTCCCAAGAAACTGGTCGGGACGGCGCCTTGTTGCTTTTGTAAAGGGCCGGTCGCAGCGCGTAACCGGATGCGAGAATGGCATGCGCGTTTCGGCACCGTGCCTCCCGGCACCCTGCCAGCCGGCGCTCACCACCAGACACCCGCCACACAGCACCCGAGGCCCAGCACCCGCACCCCGCACCAGACGCCCGGCACCCCACACACCCCACACCCCACACCGGGTACCCGGTACCCGGTGCCCAGTACCCAAGGACCTCAGCCGGTCGGCCCGGCCGGGATCCAGTCCGGCAGCGGTTCGGTGCGGTCCAGCCATGTGGCGGGAGGCGCACCAGCCGTGCCGGAAGCGATCACGCCGCCCACGATCGCGCACGTCGTGTCGACGTCGCCGCCCACCTGGGCCGTCGTCCAGAAGGCCCGCTCGTAGTCGCCGAGCCCGCGCGCCGCCGACCAGAGGGCGAACGGCACGGTGTCGTGGGCGCTGGTGCGCCGGCCGGAGCCGAGCACCGCGGCCACCGTCGCCGCGTCGTCGTAGTCGAGCATGTCCCGTGCCCGCCGAAGCCCGGCCCCCACGGCGCTGCGTGGCACGAGCGCGATCACCGCGTCCAGCAGGTCGCCCGGACCGGGCGGCCCCTCGGGCGCGGCGGCCAGCGCCGCGGCCGCTGCCACGGCCATGGCCCCCACGACCGCCTCGCGGTGCTGGTGTGTCGTGTAGGAGGAGATCTCCGCCTGGTGGGTGGCCTGCTCTGGGTCGCCCGCGTACCAGGCGCCGAGCGGCGCGATGCGCATGGCGGACCCGTTGCCCCACGAGCCCTGGCCCTTGAAGAGCGCGGCGGCCAGCTCCCGCCAGTCCCCGCCCTCTCGGACGAGGCGCAGCATCCGGTTGACGGCAGGACCGTAGCCGCGGTCGAAGTCATGGTGCCGCGCGAAGGACTGCGCGAGCGCGTCCTGGTCTATGCGGCCGTGCGAGACGAGTACGGCCAGGACCGAGCAGGCCATCTCGGTGTCGTCGGTCCACTGCCAGAGGCCTTCGGGCAGTTCCCGGCGCTTGAGGTGCGGGTAGTTGACGGGGACGAAGAACTGGGAGCCCAATGCGTCGCCGACGGACAGCCCGCGCAGGCTGCCCAGCGCGCGGACGAGGCGCGGGTCGAGTGCTTCGGTGGAGGAGTCAGCGGTCATCGCACAGCCACTCTATCCGGTGATGCCGTACGGCTCGGGGGCGCGCCAGCGCTGGAACGGCCGGTCCAGCGAGTAGCGCCCGTCGGCGCCCAGGAGCAGTGTTCTGGTCTCCGCGTTTCCCGGGTTGGACAGGGACTCGAAGTCCGCCACGCTCCAGTGGAACCAGCGCATGCAGAACAGCCGCATGGTGAGTCCGTGCGTCACGAGCAGCACGTTGGGCGGGTGGTCCGGTGCTTCGAAGCTCCGGTAGAGGCTCTCCAGGAAGGCGCCGACGCGGTCGTAGACGTCGGCTCCCGACTCGCCCTGGGCGAACCGGTAGAAGAAGTGGCCATACGCGTCCCGATAGGCCTTCTGCAGCTTGACGTCGTCCCTGTCCTGCCAGTTCCCCCAGTCCTGCTCGCGCAGCCGTGGCTCCTCCCGGATGCGCACCTGCTCGGGGGCGAGGCCGAACGCCCGGAACGTCTCGTGGGTGCGCCGGTACGGCGACACGTAGACGCTGACCTTCTCCTCCCCGAACAGGGCACGCAGCCGCTCCCCCGTCGCCTCGGCCTGCCGCAGTCCGTTCTCGGTGAGCCTCAGCGCATGGTCGGGCTCGCGCTCGTACACGGTGTCGTCGGCATTGCCCTCCGACTCGCCATGCCGGACGAGGACGATGCGCCGTGGTCTTGCCATGTACAAACCCTAGATCGTTTGCGCCCCGATCGAGCGACTGTACGGCCTCCATCAGGCGTAGGCCCCCTGTGTCCGCGCGGCCGACCTCGACCCAGGGCCCGTCTCGGCAGATCTGCTTCCGATGTTGCGGGACAGCCTGGATGGGCGTGAGTGGCATGAGCGATCCCCCGTTCCCAGCGGCGGCACGGCAGTACACACCGACATTCGTAACGCGACTTCTGTAGCGTTACGTCCAGTGTGACACACTCGCCCCAACTAATGCAACAGGAGTAGCAATTGAATGCGAACCTCGCCCCCGGGGACACTCCCCCACCCTTGGCCGCCCCCGGCAGCAAACGTCCCGGCGGTCGCACCGCGCGCACCCGCGCCGCGGTGCGCGAGGCCGTGCTCACCGGGCTGTCCGAGCAGGGCTATCAGGGCCTCACCGTCGAGTACGTGGCCGAGCACTCCGGCGTGCACAAGACGACCTTGTACCGACGCTGGGGCGGACTCGAAGGGCTCGTCGCCGACGCACTCGATCTCGCAGGCGAGGAAGGGTGGAGCCCCCCGGACACCGGGACTCTGGAGGGCGATCTGCGTGCGCTGGCCCGCGAGACGGCCCAAGCGCTCACCGGCGGCGGCGCCGAGAGCGCCGGCCCCACGGCGCTCATCGCGGCGGCGTTCACGTCGGCGCGCGCGGCGGACGCACTGCGCGCTTTCTACACGGAGCGGTTCGAGCGCGGCGAAGCGGTCGTGCGACGCGGTGTGGAGCGGGGCGAAGTTCCGGCCGACACCGACGCGGGCGCCCTGGTGCGGGCCGTCACAGCCCCTCTCTTCCTGCGGCTTTTCATCACACGCGAACCCGTCGACAACCGCCTGGCGGACCAGTCAGCCTCGGCCGCTTTCGCCGCGGCCCGCGCGGGGGCCTATACCAACTAGCCGACACCGCAAGCCGGTTGCCTTGCAGGAGAATGCTCGATCAGACCGTCCAGGCCTGGTCGAGCTGGACGACGTCCCCGCTCAGAGCGGCGATATCGGTCTCGGTCTCGGCGCGCAGCGAGAGCCGTTCCAGCCGGTCGGCGCGGTACTTTCCGCGCTCGGCGGCCGACTGCCACATCGACAGCACCAGGAACTCGTGGCCGGGCGCCTCGGCGAACACACCGCGCACCATGCCAGGGGACCCCGCCATGGCGGGATTCCATACCCTCTGCTGCATCAGCGCGAAGTGCTCGACCCGCCCCTCATGCACCGAGCAGTGCGCGACGCGCACCACATCGGCGTCCGTGAAGCCCGGTTCGAAGCCGGTCTTCACATCGAAACGATGGACGAAGAGCTTCGTCTCGACGTCCTTGAAGGTGCCCGCCTGCGCGGCGGCGAGCCGGTCGTGCGCCCGCGCCATGAACGAGTCGTAGAACGCGCGGCTCTCCCAGAAACCGAAGACATGGGCCACCTCCGGCCGCCTCCGGCTCCAACCGCCGCCCTGACCACGGAAACCGGGCTCGCCCGGTAACCCCGCCCACTTCCGCTGCCCCCGCTCGAAACCGCGGCGGTCCACCACGGTGCAGCGAGTCCACTTGACCAGCACCGCGCCATCGTACGGCGCGCCACCATGCCCCGGTCATGCTCCGACGGAGTACGTCCGCAGCAATATGCCGCCCGACCCGAAGGCCAGTTCACTGCCGAACACGAGCCCGAGGCGCCGCCCCCTTCGCCGCACCCGCCAGGGCTCCCAGTCGTACGAGATCCTCCGGTTCCATCACGATATCGAAGGCCTCTGACAGCAGCCGTCCCAGCTCGTCGGGGGACACACTGCGCCAGTCCATGGTGCCGTCGGTACGAGAGGTGGTGAACTCGTCCCGAACCAGCGCCAGGCGCACGCCGGGCGCGGCCCGCTGCACCACCACCTGGCCCACGAAACGGGATTGGGGGTGCGAGGAGCTGTAGTGGTTCATGACGGTGAAGTCGGCGGGGTAGAGGGGCTGCGGCGTGAAGGCGTAGAGATCGGCCCACCCCCCGGGCCGCCGGGTGCGCAGCACCTGGATCCCGTCGTCCTCCGTCTTGATCCCGTAGGCCCATCCGCCTTGTTCCACGACCGCGCCGTCCCGCAGCGGCACCGGCTCAAGCGGCCCCTGGTGCCCGAACCCCGTGTCGCACAACCAGGGTTCACCCTCTACGTTCGCGACGAGAACTGCGTGGGTCACGGGCGTGATCCACGATACGTCCCGCCTGCGGACTCGCGCTCCGCGTGCGGCGAACGTGAAGCCGAGCCGTTCCAGGACGGCGGCGAACAGCGAGTTCTGTTCGTAGCAGTAGCCTCCGCGGGCCTGCCCGACGAGCTTGTCCATCAGGCTCTTGACATCCAAGGGCACGGCTCGCCCAAGGGCGGCGTTCAGATTCTCGAAGGGGATGGCGGTGACGTGCGCCCGGTGCAGCGCCCGCAAGGTGTCCAGTGTGGGCGACGCGTCACCCCCGTAGCCGATTCGGGCGAAGTACGCGTCCAGGTCGACGTCTTGTCCGTTCCACATCGTGATCCCCCTGCTCAAGCACCAGAGCCCCTTCGGCCCCTCCCTGCTCAATGATCACCGATCGGGCATGGCCGGGCCAACTGGCTCTGCCCGCACGCCACATGGGACGTGACAGCATGGGACCAGGCGGGGTGGCGGTTACGGGGAGGAGTCTGACCCATGAGTGGCATCAGTAAGGGACTCGGCACGGTCGAGGTGGCACTGCGCTGGGATCCGAGCCCCATCGGCTCGCCCCCGCACGACCTGGACGTGGTCGCGGGTGTCTACCCGGCGGGCGCTCCGTACGGACCGCCCGCCTACCGCGTGTACTTCGACAGCCGCTCGCCGGACGGCACCATCCACCTGGATCGCGACAGCCGCACCGGCCAAGGGCTCGGGTACGACGAGGTCATGACCCTGGAGTTCGCCCGCATGCCGGCGGACCACGCACGCGTGGTGGTCGGCGTCGTCATCCAGCAGGGGGCGGGACGCAGGGTCTTCGGCGATGTGGCCAACCCCGGCGTGCGCATCCGCCAGGGATACACCGAGCTCTCCCACCACGCTCTGTCCACGGTGGCGGACGCCACGGCGGCCACCGTCGCGGAGTTCGTCCGGGGCGAATCCGGCGCCTGGGAGTTCCATGAGGACATCCGCGGATTCACCCTTGGCCCGGATGCCTTCATCGCCGCTATGGGCGCGGCACCCTCCTGACCGGCCGTCCGCCTCCCGTAGGGGCGGCGGACAGTGACGTGACGGCCTGCTCCGGGTGCGGACGGCAGCGCCTGGACGGCCCACCCCCCGGGTGAACCGGTGACGACGACAGCCTGCGCTATTCCTCGACATCCGGCTCTCGATCGGGGAAGGCACGCAGCCGCAACTCCGGCGCCCGGTGGTCGGCGAGCCACCGCATCCGGTGGTCATCCGCCGCGAGGCCGGCGCGTGCCGTCCGGGTCCACTCCTCTTGGTCGAGGACTTCGCGGTACGTCTCTCGGAGCGCCTCCTGCTCAGTCGCCGTGCACCCCGCAGCCTCGGGAGGCTTTGTGGTCAGGTGCTGAGTGAGCGCCGCGATCGTGAAGTAGCGCTCGATGGTCGGGCTCAGCGAACCCACCTGGTGCGCATGGGCTCCCAGGACCGCTCTGGAATGGGGGTAGTGAGCGAGTGTGAGCCCCATTCCTCCGCAGTCGCTCATCATATGGAGCAGTCGACCGACGTGGTCGACCATGTCGCTGTCGGTGTCGAGGTTTGCAAGCGCCTCATGGAGCCTGGCGACTGTGGCGACCTTGCCGGCGAAGTACCCGTTGAGGAAATCGCCGTCGCAGGCCCGGCGGAGCAGCCATGGCCGGGCCGCTGGGTCGTCACGTCTGCAGATCGTTTCGACGACATGGACGCGTCCCCATCCGGTGACTCGCTCGGCCAGCCAGAGCAGGGCTTCGACCCCTCCGGGCCGATTCCCCAAAGCGTGCGCCGCCAGTGGCCCGAAGTCGTTGGACAGCAGCCCGATCGTTTGAATCAACGCGGTGTCCTCAGCCGTCCCCACAGCAACGACCAGGGCCAGCCCAATAGTTACCGAGCATCGGTCGGTGCCGTACCGGACCAGCCAGCGGCCCGCCCGGCGAACGCGTTCCCTGTCCGCGCGCTCAGCAGCGGCAGCGATGTGCTCGTTGGGGTAAGTCGGGACGTAGACGTCATGGAAAGCGTCGGCCAATTCGCGGGGGTGGGCGGAGGCCCCCGCGAAGTGAGCGTCCAGGATGAGCGCCGCGTCCTTGCCGGCCAAGTGCCGGTCAACAGGTGCGCCCGGGCCTTTCCGACGACGGTGCAAGCCATCGTCGGGGTACGGCTCTCCCCCTCGATGAAGCGGCTCTCCGGGGGCCAGCTGATGCAGCTGGAGGGCATGGGCGAACAGTGTTGTCGGTGATCCGGGCAGTCCTGTCCCGATCGTCTCGCTCATCGGCGGACGGAGGACTCGATTCTCTTGATCATGGCTCGGAGCATGCCACGACAGCGATCGCAGCGACAAGCCCTCGACGCCGCGGCGCGCTGCGTCAAACACGTCAGCCAGGCACGGGCTCGTGGACATGGCTGTGCGCATCGGTCAACAAACCGCGCGGTGGGGTGTCGACATAACCGTCGACACCCCACCGGAGCAGCTAATTCATGCCCAATGAGGGCTCACGGTACTGGTGGAGACCACTTATTCCCGAGGTGCCGTATGCCTGCGGCTCTCGACGTAGCTGGCCCAGTCTCGCTTCACGTACTTAACCCAGTGCACTGCCGTGTTGATGTGCACCCCGAGGATCTGGCTGAGTACCGGTGCTGGCAAATCAGATGCAAGCGACAGAACCGCCGTATTCTTGGCCGCCCGAACACCAATTTCATGAGTTGTGAGCCTCCGTGCCAGAGGAGTGGCACCAATCGCCTTGCCAGCCAGGTTTCCCGGAAAGAGCCAACGAGTGCCGTCCGATCGCCCTACCACCGCTCTCGGACTGCGAGATGCCTGGTCCATAACAAGCCTCGCGATGGCGGGTGGCATCAGTACGGGGTGGTCCCCAAAAGTCAGATATATTCCATCGCCCCGCTCTTCTAGATGATTCAGAGTCAACTGAGAAATGCGACTGACAGGAACTCCATACAGCAGGACTAATGCGCCTGCCGCCCGAACATCGATCGGGAGATCGTCGTCCTTAACACAGCGCATCAGAAGTCTGACCTGGTCATCTTCCGAATGGAAATTCACTGGGGCGCCGGAAGCCCGGGCTGGAACGCTTAGGTCACCACAGAGGTGGCACCTCTTAGCCCAGTTCAAGAAGTCTGCAATGCGATATCGTGACGTGGCACCTTCAGAAATCCAACGCTCAACCTGACCTTGAGTAACCGACTCAAGGTCTATCCCCTCTTCATCGAGCCACCGCAAAAAGGTTAAGGAATTCGAGATCAGGGCTCTCGCATAGTTGGCCCCAGCCCGCGTGAGCCCGCGGGTCTCGGCCCGGCGGCGCGCTCGACGTAGAACGACCCACAGAGCATAAGGCTGGATAACGGCCCGATGGTGTTCAGCCTCTCTCAGGAAGTCATCAACCCATTGCTCCGTCCGGGTAACATTCTCATCGCGTGCGGGAAGAGCACCAACATGCACCAGGATGTGCCTTACGTGGGTAGCCGCCTGCCGACGCGGAAAGCCATCAAGGAGCTCATGGCTGAGCTGATGACCAGAGCGAAGTAGTTCCCGCAATAGATGCGCACCACCCTGCTTGTAGCGGAGCCAGAATAAGACGGTGCGCGGATTTTCCACCGTCTCAAGCTCGGAGACCAACGATGAGAGTTGGGTGTTGCGACTAGGGTCGAAGTAGCCATTAAGCTCACGCCGAAGTACACACCTGGCACACTCTCCACGTCGATAAAGATCGCCGCATCCGCCGCAGCTGGTGCAGGAGTACGTCAGATCGACCCCAGCGCAGGGACCGCAGCACCGCTGGCTCGCGCTGGTAATGCCGATCAGAGGGCGAATCTTCTGACACACCGGACATGGCGCCGGCCTGCCACGAACGCGTTTATAGCATGTGATACATACGGGGCCAATGGGCCATCGAATCGTGACCGGTCGAACGCGGCTGCACTCTACGCAGGGCACCTCAGGAACGGGAGACTTCGGCGAACAGGTGACACAAATCGGACGGCCTTTTTTCACGCCCTTGCATGGCTTTTCGAGCCCGCATACGGAACAAAGAGCCACCTGACCCCTATAGCAGCTGACGCATAGGTCGCCTTGATCACCCTGGCTTCGGGCAGCAATCTGCATGATGCGCCCACACCGACTACACAAGCGCTCCGGGCGGCTATAGCATCGATCACAAACTGGGCCGTCCACAGTCTGAGCCTTAGTCTCTTCGAGCTCGCCGCAGCGGATACATAAGCGCTTGGGGCGACGGTAGCAACGTTCGCATGTCGACGAACCATCATGCATCCGTGCTGCAACCCTGCTTAGCTGGCCGCACTTACCACAGTTCTCAAAACGCGACGGATCCTTGGCATAGCAGGTTCCACAAAGGACTCTTCCATTGCGTCTCGTTATGATCGGCCGTGTTCTTCCGCAAGAGCTACACAGGTCGGCAGCGGGGCGCAGGCAGCACCCTTGGCAGATCCTGTAGCCATCCCGGCGGACTCGCGTCAGGTTCCGTCGCTTACCGCAGTCGGCGCATCGAGGCACAACAACATTCCCAGGCCTCAACTCCTCCAATCTGCCCAGCATGCGGAACACCTGAATTGGAGCTGTACCATCACCGGCCGACAAGAAATTGGGATGGCAGTTGATGTAGCGCTGAAGCTTCAGCACGGTATTCCCTGGCGCTACCTCTTCAACAATCTGCAGGATATTCTCATAGCGGACGTCCGGAAGTAAGGACGTGACAACGCCAGCGACTGCCTTTGCAGCATCGGCTCTTTTCATGATCCATCCGGACGCCGAATCGTAGTCCGCCTAACAGCAGGCGCCGGCCCGGCAGCACTCTCACCGCTCGCAACCTTCCGCACCTGTTGATCAACCACGGTGACTTCGATCAGTTGCTCCACCCCGCACTCAAGAATGTCGCAAAGTGCTGCCAGCGTGTCCATAGAGAGCCTCTGGGGTGGCTGCGTCACCAAACGGAATACTTGCTCACGTGAAAGGTGCACTCCCCTCTCCGCGAGGAGGGGGACCAGGTCTGTGGTCTGGAACATCCCCCGTGCCGCCATGAGCTGACGCAAATGCCAGCGATATCCCATCTTCTTAATCACTGCTTGACTCCCACAGGACTGCATGTCGCGCTTCCAAAGACTTACGGACTAGGCGATTTCGATAGTCATCAGAGACTCCCGAGTAAATAGCCGTCGTTGAAGCGTACTCGTGCCCAACTTGATCCTGAACAAAGCGTTCCGGATAGTCGAACTCAAGCAGATGTGTGACATAAGAATGTCGCAGGCTATGCAAATCGAGGTCCTCTGAAATCCCTGCTGCCGCACGGGCTGCCTCGAACGCTTCGTCAAGGCGGCGCAACGATAATCGCCCACGTCTTTCCGTGATCCAAAGTGCCGGGTGCTTGCCCGGCAGAAAAGCTGGCCGCACTTCGTCCAGGTAATGACTGAGCACATCAACCACCCAGTCGAACTCCGGCACCGTTAGGACAGTTCGACGCTTTGGCGGCGATCCTTTCGATGCCTTTCCGTACCGGACGAACAATGCTCCACAGCGTCCATAGTCCAGGACCTTCGGATTTCGACGCAGGTCAGATAGGTCGAGACGACACGCTTCCTGCCTCCTGAGACCATATGCGTAGACAACCTTCAAGGCAGTGGAATCGCGCATCGCAGCAAGCGCACCCTTCTTGCGGCGCGCGCGGATCTCCTCGGCCCGACCGTCAGCTGCATCGAACAGTGCCTGGACTTCGTCATACGTCAAAGGGCGCCGGCCAGGCCGACCTTCGTAATCGCTAGTGTGGACAATGGCGTTCCACTCGTGGAAAATCTGAGCCGGCACTTGACCGAATGAATCCAGGCACTTAACGGGCCAGCCATACCGTGCGTCCGTGATGTAATCGCAGAACATTCGCAGAGCATTCTGGTACCCACGCGCCGTCGAGAAGGCGAAGTCAGGCTTTCGCGATCTGAGGTGGTCAAGGAAGGCTTCAGCTTCAGCTGGCTGCCACTGCCACGGGTACTCGTTCGTGAACTCTGCGAATCTCCTGACCAATCGAAGCCGCGGCGCAATGGTGGCTTCGTGATTCAGGAACCGAGCCCGCTGCTGCAACTCCCAGCCGTCCAGCATTGCTTGAAAGGCCGCCGACTGCGGATCAAGATGCACCACCTCGCCTGCAAGCACCAGATGCGCAGCACCTGGCAGGTTCGCCCCACCACTCATGTTGCGTCTAACGCAACATCGTTGAGTTGGTTACGGTCTCAGCGTCGACGGCTACGAGGGCTGGATCACTCCTGCCGTGGCGCCCAAGGCGCGGGCCCTGGGCGCCACCAGGCGTTACTTCTTCTTGGACGGCGTCTGTGACAGCGCGCTTGCCGCCGCAGACTTCTCCGCCTTGGTTGACTTCGGGTTGGCCAGGACCTTGGCTGCGGCCGAAGCGGCCTTCTTACCTGTCTGTCGTGGATTCTTGGGCATGATCACATTTCCTTTCGTGCCACTTTGCGTTGCAGCTCGGAACGTGATGTCATGCATGCCTGCATGCGGTGCAGGACGTCACGTTCTGGCTGCGGCGATCGTCTGACTCGTGCGAAGGGTCAGACGATCGCCATTCCAGCGGCCTTTCCGCTGGAAGTTTTGAGTGCGAAATTCAGGTCACCCAGCGTTACGCTGGGCATCACCGTCCCGAACCACATCCGCAATCTCGCTGGCGATCTCTTCCACCGTGTACTGGGCGGTGCTCCTGGCCAACTTGTCGGCCAGGGACGGGCTTTGCGCCATGACCTCGTCTTTGGTGATGTTGTGCCAGATAGGCAGCAGGTTCTGTTGCCCTGTCACATACCTTGTCACCAAGCCGTCGAGCTCATACTGCGGCCATCCCTTCTCGAAGAAGGGGCGGGAGAGAATCACGATGCCGAATCGACTGTTAGCCAAGCCCTGGTCGATCTTGCGGCGGAGGCTGTCGCCGATCCTCAATTCGAGGACGTCGAGCCACACAGAGATGCCGGCCTCTTGCAGATACTGCGCGAGCGGGCGGGCAACAGCCTCTTTGTCCTCGCTGGCATGGGAGATGAAAACATCGCGTACTGGCTCACCCCGGCCAGCCGAGTAAGGCGGCGGCTCATGCCTGATCGCGGTCAGAGAACCAGCGCTACTCGGGCGCAGCACGGGCAGCGGCGGCGGTTCGACAGAGACCGAGGACCTGACTTTCCCCTTGAGGCCCATGAGGTCGACGGTCACGTACCAGTGGCCGCTACTCGGAATCGCAAGGCGTACCGGTGAGCGCCTTGCCAGCCCACCGCTACACCGGTGGTTTCGCCCGTTTTTGTACTTCTGGTAATTACTGGAGTCCATCAGGCGCACATTGGCTGCACTTCCGGACAGGTTGATGACTGCGGTCGCGCCCTTGGGCTGACGGCCGAGATCGTGGACTGCGTAGTCCATGGGTCTTCCTCTGTATCACCTTCACCGGGGACCTGTAGGCGGTTGCGCTGGATGCAACATTGTTGCGTGCGCTTGAGCGGCGGGTGTATCCCCAGGCCGGCCGCTACGCGGGAGGGGCGTCAGCACGAGGCTGACGCCCCTCTCATCAGGGATTACTTGTCAGGGTTGCGGTTGCCGAGTGATGCACTCGATGCAATTCCGCCTAGTTTCAGCTGCAGCCGCTGGTCGAGCCGCAGCCCTCGCAGATGTAGCAGGAGCCGGCGCGCTGCATCTTCGTACCGCAGGAGAAGCAGAGCGGTGCGTCGGCACTGACGCCGAGTTGCATCTCGACGAGCTCGGCCGAGTTGTGGGCGACCTTGGGGGCCTCCACTGCGGTCGGCTTCGGCGCGGCGACGGCCTTCAGGGGTTCGCTCTGGCGCGGGGCGGACTGGGCCAGGCTCTCCACGTCCAGTTCGTCCTCCTCCATGGTCGGCTCGTACGAACCGGTGTCGAGGTGGCGCTGGCGCTCCTCGGCGGAGTGGATGCCGAGCGCGGAGCGCGTCTCGAACGGCAGGAAGTCGAGCGCCAGGCGGCGGAAGATGTAGTCGACGATCGACTGCGCCATCCGCACGTCCGGGTCGTCCGTCATGCCGGCCGGCTCGAAGCGCATGTTGGTGAACTTCGAGACGTACGTCTCCAGCGGCACGCCGTACTGCAGGCCCACCGAGACGGCGATGGAGAAGGCGTCCATCATGCCCGCGAGGGTGGAGCCCTGCTTGGACATCTTCAGGAAGACCTCGCCCAGGCCGTCGTCCGGGTAGGAGTTGGCCGTCATGTAACCCTCGGCGCCACCGACCGTGAAGGAGGTGGTGATCCCCGGACGGCCCTTGGGCAGGCGCTTGCGGACCGGGCGGTACTCGACGACCTTCTCGACCGCGGTACGGATGGTGTCCTCGGCCTTGGCGGTGACCGCCTCCTTCTCCCCGTCCTTGACCGTCTTGGTCTTGGCGGAGAGGGGCTGGCCGACCTTGCAGTTGTCGCGGTAGATGGCGAGCGCCTTGACGCCCATCTTCCACGCCTCGAAGTAGACCTCTTCGACGTCCTCGACCGTGGCGGTCTCGGGCAGGTTGACCGTCTTGGACAGTGCGCCCGAGATCCACGGCTGGATGGCCGCCATCATGCGGACGTGGCCCATCGCGGAGATGGAGCGCTCACCCATGGCGCAGTCGAAGACCTCGTAGTGCTCGGTCTTCAGACCCGGGGCGTCGATGACGTTCCCGTTCTCGGCGATGTGGGCGACGATCGCCTCGATCGCCTCCTCCTGGTAGCCGAGCCGGCGCAGCGCCTGCGGCACCGTGCCGTTGACGATCTGCATCGAGCCGCCGCCGACCAGCTTCTTGAACTTGACCAGGGCGAGGTCGGGCTCCAGGCCGGTGGTGTCGCACGACATGGCGAGACCGATGGTGCCGGTCGGCGCGATGACCGAGGCCTGCGCGTTGCGGAAACCGTTCTTCGCGCCGAGCCGGATCACGTCCTGCCAGGCCTCCGTGGCGGCGGCCCAGATCGGGTTGTCGAGGTCGTCCACGTGGACGGCGACGGCGTTGGCGTCGGCGTGCTGCTTCATGACGCGCTGGTGCGGCTCGGCGTTGCGGGCGTAACCGTCGTACGCGCCGACGACCGCGGCGAGCTCGGCGGAGCGCTTGTAGGAGGTGCCGGTCATCAGGGAGGTGATCGCCCCGGCGAGCGCGCGGCCGCCGTCGGAGTCGTACGCGTGGCCCGTCGCCATGAGGAGGGCGCCGAGGTTGGCGTAGCCGATGCCGAGTTGGCGGTAGGCGCGGGTGTTCTCGCCGATCTTCTGCGTCGGGAAGTCCGCGAAGCAGATCGAGATGTCCATCGCGGTGATGACCAGCTCGACGACCTTGGCGAAGCGCTCGACCTCGAAGGACTGGTGGCCCAGGCCGTCGTCCTTGAGGAACTTCATCAGGTTCAGGGACGCGAGGTTGCAGGACGTGTTGTCCAGGTGCATGTACTCGCTGCACGGGTTCGAGCCGTTGATGCGGCCGGACTCGGGGCAGGTGTGCCAGTGGTTGATGGTGTCGTCGTACTGGATGCCCGGGTCGGCGCAGGCCCAGGCGGCCTCGGCCATCTTGCGGAAGAGGGACTTGGCGTCGACCTCCTCGATGACGTCGCCGGTCATGCGGGCGCGCAGCCCGAACTTGCCGTCGGCCTCGACGGCCTTCATGAACTCGTCGTTGACACGGACCGAGTTGTTGGCGTTCTGGTACTGGACGGACGTGATGTCGTCGCCGCCCAGGTCCATGTCGAAGCCCGCGTCACGCAGCGCGCGGATCTTCTCCTCTTCCTTCACCTTGGTCTCGATGAAGTTCTCGATGTCGGGGTGGTCGACGTCGAGGATGACCATCTTGGCCGCGCGGCGGGTGGCGCCGCCCGACTTGATGGTTCCGGCCGAGGCGTCGGCGCCGCGCATGAAGGAGACGGGGCCCGAGGCGTTGCCGCCGGAGGAGAGGAGCTCCTTGGAGGAGCGGATGCGGGAGAGGTTCAGGCCGGCCCCGGAGCCGCCCTTGAAGATCATGCCCTCTTCCTTGTACCAGTCGAGGATCGACTCCATGGAGTCGTCGACGGCCAGGATGAAGCAGGCCGAGACCTGCTGCGGCTGGGGCGTGCCGACGTTGAACCACACCGGCGAGTTGAAGCTGAAGATCTGGTGCAGGAGGGCGTACGCCAGCTCGTGCTCGAAGATCTCGGCGTCGGCGGGCGAGGCGAAGTAGTCGTAGTCCTCGCCGGCCTTGCGGTAGGTCTTCACGATCCGGTCGATGAGCTGCTTCAGACCGGTCTCGCGCTGCGGGGTGCCGACGGCCCCGCGGAAGTACTTGCTGGTGACGATGTTGACCGCGTTCACCGACCAGAAGTCGGGGAACTCGACGCCACGCTGCTCGAAGTTGACCGAGCCGTCGCGCCAGTTGGTCATGACGACGTCACGGCGCTCCCAGGACACCTCGTCGTACGGATGCACGCCGGGGGTGGTGTGGATGCGCTCGATACGCAGCCCCTTGGTGGCCTTGGATCCCTTGGCTCGGGAGCCTCGTGCCGGGCCGCTCGCCGTCTCTGTCATTGCCGCCTCCCATACGCGGGCAAAAACGCCCAAAAGTGCCTGAATGTTCCCAGGGCACGGTGTTTGTCTGATGCCACGGGCGCAGCAGAAGCGCACCCCTGGCAGGTCCTGGATGCCGCCGATCGGCGACCGCGGGCCCGGCCGGGCCCCTCGGTCAGTCGGCGGCGGTGGCGGGCACGGGGACCTCGGGGGTCACGCCGGCCACGCACTCGTCTGGTTGATCCCCTGGAGGCCGCTGCTCGCGGAGTTCCACGATGGCGGCCTCGAAGTCTTCGAGCGTGTCGAAAGCCCGGTATACGGACGCGAAGCGCAGGTACGCGACGAGGTCGAGCTCCTGCAACGGGCCGAGTATGGCCAGGCCCACGTCGTGGGTGGTCAGCTCGGCGCTGCCGGTGGCGCGCACCGCCTCTTCGACCCGCTGGCCGAGCTTGGCGAGGGCGTCCTCCGTGACGGGCCGCCCCTGGCATGCCTTGCGGACGCCGGAGATGACCTTGGTGCGGCTGAAGGGCTCGGTCACGCCCGACCGCTTGATGACCATCAGCGAGGCCGTCTCCACCGTCGTGAAGCGACGGGAGCAGTCGGGGCACTGGCGGCGCCGGCGGATCGACGTGCCGTCGTCGGTCGTCCGACTGTCGACGACACGGCTGTCGGGGTGCCTGCAGAAGGGGCAGTGCATGGTTCCCAAGCCTCCTTCACAGCACGACTGAATAGCCTCGGCAGGCCACGAAACGGCCCCGCGAAGCGACCCCAAGCATAGGCGATGGCCAGGGTCTTGAAGGACCACGGACCACAACTTCTGGGCGGCTGCACCAATCCAACCACTAGATCTAGTAGATCCCAGGTTTTGCCGCTTATCCAGCGTTCCCGCGTGTCGTGGAACCCCGGTGGCCCGGCCGACGATTTCCGGCCGCCCACGAGGGTACGGGAAGCGCGTCGCAGCGGGGTATCGCGGGGTGCCGGATGACAGACTGTGCACCGGTGCTCCACCAGGCGGGGTCGACGCGCGGCACGGGCACCGAACGGTCCCCGAAGGGATGGCGCCCAGCGCCCGCCACGGCGCTGAAGGGTACCGTAATGAACCGAATGACTGTTCGACGGGCCGCCGGTCGGAGACTCGCACATACACCCACCCTCAGGGCCACGTAGCGGGTTCTGCGTTTTTTCACTCGAACGTGTGTTTGGCGCAACCTTTCGAAAGCCACTACCGTTGTCCAGCCTAGGGAGACCACATTCGAGAGGGGCCGCCGACGTGACCACGACCGCAGACAGTGCCACCATCACTGCCCAGGACCGCTCCCAGACCCGACTTGAGCCGGTGCATGCCATGAATGACGCAGTCACGAACCAGGGGGCGGACGGCCAACGGCCGGCACGCTCCCTGCCCGGCCGGCCTCCAGGCATCAGGGCGGACAGCTCCGGGCTCACGGACCGGCAGCGGCGCGTCATCGAAGTCATCCGGGACTCCGTGCAGCGGCGTGGCTACCCGCCGTCGATGCGGGAGATCGGTCAGGCCGTCGGTCTCTCCAGCACCTCGTCCGTCGCCCACCAGCTGATGGCGCTGGAGCGCAAGGGCTTCCTGCGCCGCGACCCGCACCGTCCGCGCGCCTACGAGGTCCGTGGCTCCGACCAGCCGAGCAGCCAGCCCACCGACACCGCGGGCAAGCCGGCCGCCTCCTATGTGCCGCTGGTCGGCCGGATCGCCGCCGGTGGCCCGATCCTCGCCGAGGAGTCGGTGGAGGACGTCTTCCCCCTCCCCCGCCAGCTGGTCGGCGACGGCGAGCTGTTCGTCCTGAAGGTCGTCGGCGACTCGATGATCGAAGCCGCCATCTGTGACGGCGACTGGGTCACGGTCCGCCGCCAGCCCGTCGCCGAGAACGGCGACATCGTCGCCGCGATGCTGGACGGCGAGGCCACGGTCAAGCGCTTCAAGCGCGAGGACAACCACATCTGGCTGCTCCCGCACAACGCCGCCTACCAGCCGATTCCCGGCGACGACGCGACCATCCTGGGCAAGGTCGTGGCGGTGCTCCGGCGGGTCTGACCCCTCCGCCGGCTCTGAACCGGGCCCCGGGACCTCCTGCGCCGGTCCCGGGGCCCCGCCATGTCCCCGCTGGGGCTCTCCTCGGTCCCGCAGGGCCCCGGATCCTGCCGGACCCCTGAGGCTCTACCTTCCGTCCGCCTTGGCCGCCGCGTCGATGGCCGCGAGGGAGCGCCGTGCCTGGTTACGGTCCGTGGTGTACCAGAAGTCGGGCAGCGAGGCCCGCAGATAGCTGCCGTAGCGGGCGTTGGCCAGGCGCGGATCGAGCACGGCGACGACACCCCGGTCGCCGGTCGCCCGTACGAGACGGCCCGCGCCCTGCGCCATCAGGAGCGCCGCATGCGTGGCCGCGACGGCCATGAAGCCGTTGCCGCCGGCCTCCTCCACCGCCTTCTGGCGGGCGCTCATCAGCGGGTCGTCGGGGCGCGGGAACGGGATGCGGTCCATGACCACCAACTGACAGCTGGCACCCGGCACATCGACGCCCTGCCACAACGACAGCGTGCCGAACAGACAGGTCTTGGGGTCGGCCGCGAACGCCTTGATCAACTCGCCCAGCGTCTCCTCACCCTGCAGCAGGATCGGGTTGTCGAGGCGGCTCCGCAGCTCCTCGGCGGCCGCCTGGGCGCCCCGCATCGAGGAGAACAGGCCGAGGGTGCGGCCGCCGGCCGCCTCCACCAGCTCGGCCAGCTCATCCATCATGTCGCCGCGCGACCCCTCACGGCCAGGCGTCGTCAGGTGCTTCGCGACGTACAGGATGCCCTGCTTGGGGTAGTCGAACGGGGAGCCGACGTCGAGGCCCTTCCACTGCGGGACGTCCTCACCGCCGGTGCCTTCGGCGGAGAGCCCCAGCGAGGCGCCCACCCCGTTGAAGTCGCCGCCCAGCTTCAAAGTGGCCGAGGTCAGGACGACCGAACGGTCGGCGAAGAGCTTCTCCCTGAGCAGCCCCGACACCGAAAGCGGAGCGACCCGCACCGAGGCTCCGAAGCGGTCGTGGCGCTCGTACCAGACGACGTCCCACTCGGAGCCGTTGGTGATGCGCTCGGCCACGCCGTGCACCGTCTCCAGCATGGCGAGGGCCTGCTTGCGCACCGCGTCCTCGTCCTGGACGGACTTGTCGCGGGTGGAGCCGAGCGCCGAGATCACCTCGCGGGCCGCGTCGCGCAACGCCATCAGCGCATAGCCGAGGTCCTCGGGGACCTCCTCCAGGCGGCCCGGCAGCGCCAGCTCCATGACCCGCTCGAATCCTTCGGCCGCCGTCTGGAGCTGGTCGGCCACCTTCTCATTGACGAGCTTGGCGCTGCGCCGCACCGCCCTGTTGACCTGCCCGGGGGTGAGCTCGCCGGTGGCGACACCGGTCACCCGGGAGACCAGCTCGTGTGCCTCGTCGACGATCAGCACCTCGTGCTGCGGCAGCACCGGCGCGCCCTCGATGGCGTCGATGGCGAGCAGCGCGTGATTGGTGACGACCACGTCGGAGAGCTTGGCGCGCTCACGCGCCATCTCGGCGAAGCACTCCGCACCGTACGCACACTTCGTGGCGCCCAGGCACTCCCGGGAGGAGACCGAGACCTGCCCCCAGGCCTTGTCCGAGACGCCCGGGGTCAGCGCGTCACGGTCGCCGGTCTCCGTCTCGTCCGCCCAGTCCCGCATCCGCAGGAGGTCCTGGCCGAGCTTGCTGGTGGGCGCGGCCGACTCGAACTGGTCGAAGAGCCCCTCGTCCTCGTCCTGCGGCGCGCCCTCGTGGAGGCGGTGCAGGCACAGATAGTTCGAGCGGCCCTTCAACATGGCGAACTGCGGACGGCGCCGGAGCAGCGGATGCAGCGCGTCCACGGTGCGCGGCAGGTCGCGCTCCACGAGCTGGCGCTGGAGGGCCAGCGTCGCGGTGGCGATCACGACGCGCTCCCCGTGCGCCAGTGCCGGCACCAGGTAGCCGAGGGACTTTCCGGTGCCCGTCCCGGCCTGGACCAGCAGGTGGGAGCCGTCGTCGACGGCGTCGGCGACGGCCGTGGCCATGGCGACCTGGCCAGGCCGCTCCACACCGCCGACGGCGGTGACGGCGGCGTGCAGGAGCTCGGGAAGTGAAGGCTTTGTCATAGCCGGACCAGCCTAAGGCTCGCCACTGACAACCACCGCCAGTCGGGTCACTCCGCCGGAGCCAGAGGGTTCGCCACGGTCCCGTACACGGTGGCGTGCGGCCGCTCGGAGCGGTCCCGGTAGCCGTCGGTGTGCAGCCGGTTCCGGTTCAGACAGAGCCGGTCGATCCGGGGCGTGAGCAGGTCGAACGTCTCGTAGCGTTCCTTGTCGTCGGGGAAGCGGGACTGGTACCGCAGGATCTCGTCGCGTACCAGCGCCCAGAAGTCGGCCTCGGCGACGCCCAGTTGGTCCTCGCAAAGGGGGGCGAGGAACCGGAAGACGCCCACGAAGAGCCCCGAATGAATGAACTGGGTGAGGAAGTCGGGCGCCTCGGTGAGCAGGATGTTCCGTACGTCGTCGGGCATCGAGTCGTGTTCCGGGAGGTGCTCGGCGCTCACATTGATGTCGTCGACGAAGTCCTTGATCGCAAGGCGTACGGGGATGTCCCGCTCGTCGAAGACGACGATGGCGTTCTCTCCGTGCGGCGAGAAGACGGTTCCGTAGCGGTAGAGGAAGCGAAGAAGGGGCGGCAGCAGGGCGCCGAACAGGCGGCGCAGCCACACCCGGGGCGCGAGGCCCGAGCGGGCGACGAGCTCGGCCGTGAAGGCGCGGCCCTGGGGATCCGTGTGGAGCAACGCGGCCAGGGTGCGGGCCCGTTCCCCCGCCGCGAGCCGCGGCGGCAACGGCTCACGCCAGATCGCCCCGAGCAACTCCTTGTACTGGTAAGGCACTTCGCCGGTACGGTCGTAGATCGGGTGCTCGACGGCGACGGAGGCGACCTCGCCGAGCAGGATCACCCGGCAGTCGTCCCGCAGGAAGGTGTCCCGGTCGCACAGGCCCTGCACCCAGGCGGTGACCGCGGGCGCGGCGACGGTGCGCTCGGTCGGCAGGCCCCGCCACACCAGGGTGTTGAGGATGGACAGCGGGAGCTTCACGGTGTGGCGCTCGGGCCGCGACAGGTTGAGGAAGGTGCGGATGGACTGCTGGGGAAGCCGTACGTCACCGTCGCTGGGGAGCGGCACGATGGCGTGGTCGGCGACCGCGGGGGCGAAGAGCGGAAGGATCATCTCCGTCCACTGCCAGGGGTGGACGGGCAGATAGAGGTAGTTGTCAGGGTCGAGGCCGCGGGCGCGGAGCGCGGCGGCGAACGAGGCACGGACGGGGGCGTCGAGTTCACGGGCGTAGAGCCGGTCCGGGGTGGCCAGCGCTTCGGTGCCGCGGTAGCCGGCCAGATCCGTGCGGACCGCGATCCAGGGCAGCCTGGCCGGAATGCGGGCTTCCGGGCTCCAGCGGGCGGCGTCGTCGGCGGAGAAGCCGAGCCGTCCCTTGTTGAGTACGAGCCAGGGGTGCCCGCTCTGGTGGCCCTCCAGCTCCGCGTAGCCGAGGTCGGCGAGCTGTGCGGCGGGCAGCGCGGTGGTGTGCAGGCGGGTGTCGGCCGCGAGGGTGGCGGAGAGTTCCCGCACGAGGTGGCCGAAGGTGGCGCCGTCGACGCCGAGGGTCCGGCGGGCCAGCGCCAGGAAGCGCAGGGGGTCCGCGAGGGTGTGGCCTGCGGCGGGGGGCGCGGCTGGGAGGTCCGCGGCGCTCCGGCCGCTGGGCTGCCGGGGCTGCCCCGCGGATGTGGGGTGCGGGGCGGCGGGGCGCCCGGGGTGCCCTGCGTGCCGGCCGTCGGGCTCCTCGGCGCTCCCTATCGACAGCTCGGCCGAATAGTCCCGGGGGCTGACCGCGCGCTGCTCGGCCGGGTCGCCGGGGCTGCCCGCCGGGTTCCCGGCGGTGTCCTCCCGGTTTCCAGGGCTGACCGCCGGCTTCCTGGCACTGTCCGCGGGGTTCCCGGGGCTGTCCGCCGATGGTTCGGCGGGATCCTCGTGCGGGGTCTCCGCCGGCCACTCGATCCGTCGTACGGAGTCGGGGTCCACCTGCCAGCCGCCGTACGCGCCGCGTCGTGCGGCGAAGATCAGCGTGCTGCCGTCGTCCAGCGTGAACCCGTACTGACCTGCGGTTTTCCCAGCCGGACCGGCATTGTCAGTGGGGGGCTCTACCGTTGGCTGCACGATTTCCTCGTACGCGAAGGCGCCGATCATCTTGGCGAGGAGGAGGCGTCCCGCGCGGTCCCAGGCCTCGGGGTTCAGCTCGGGCGGGGCCAGCAGTCCGGGCGGGGTTTCGGGGTCGAGGAGGCCACGGGAGTCATGGGGGGAAGGAGGGTTCGGCACGGAGACTCCTCGGGGTGGGACCGATGCGGGGCTGGGTGTGTATGCGGAGCGGCGGGGCGTTCACAGCAGGTTCCTGAGCGCGCGGTCGCGGACCATGAGGGCGGCGCGCTTGTCGGGCAGGTCGACCTCCGCGTGGAAACGGAAGCCGGCGCTGAGGAACGCGGCGATGGAGGGGGTGTTGCGCAGATCGGGTTCGGCGATCACACGGGTGCAGAGCGGACGGTTGTCGAGAACGAGGTCGGCGACGGCCCTGAGCAGGGTGGTCCCGACGCGTCGGCCACGGTCGGCGACGCCGCCGACGAGCAGATGGATGCCGGTGTCGTGGGGACGGGCCGGATAGTGGCGGGCCAGGGGGTCGAGATCGGCTCGGTAGATCTCCCAGTAGCTCATGGGAGTTGCGCCGAGGACGCCCAGGCAGGGCACGCTGCGGCCGTCGCCGTCGAGCTGGCGGCGCAGGTGGGCGGCGGTGACGGAGTCCGGTCCCGCCAGCTCCCAGAAGGCGGCCACAGCGGGGTCGTTCATCCACTGGGTGAGGACAGGGAGGTCGCGTTCGATACGTACGGGGAGGAGGTGGAACGACCCGAGGGGGGTCGTGGCCGGCGCCCAGTCGCCTGGGGAATCGAGCAGGTCCTCGGCGACAGCGTGAGCCCACCGGGTAGCACTGCCCGGCCCCGGCCCTGGCCTCGGCCCTGACTCCGGCTCTGGCGCGAGTCCTGGTAGCGGCACCCGTCCCGGCAGCCGGCCGGTGGCGGGGATCCGGTGGGCGCCGTCGCCCGGGCCGGCCGGTGCGTAGGTGGCCGAGGTGGGCATGGAGGGCACTGTCACCTGTTGGGTGAGCGCGGCCGGACCGGAACGGTCGGAGCTCCCGGCGGGCTCGGGCTCGGACCCGGGGGGCGCACCGCCCGGCACGGGCTTGCCGGGCGCGGGCCTGCCGGGCGCGCTCCCCGGCATCTCCCGGGCGGCACCGGCGGCACCGGCGGCACCGGCGGCACCGGCGGACCGAACGGTTCCGGCGGCCCGGTGTGGGCCCGCACTGCCGGGCGCACCGGTCCCGCCCGCACCGGCGAGCCCGCCGGGCCCAGCGGAACCACCGGACCAGCCGGAAGCACCGAGGCCGCCTGCCTCACCCGCACCACCGAGGCCGCCCGGCAAGCCCGGCCCCGCCGGGCTCTGGTCGAACAGGGCGACCAGTTCGTCGGGCAGTTGCAGGTCCAGGGTGTCCTCGGCCCCCTCTCCTGGCCGGGGGGCCGGCCCGGCATCGGCGCTCTCCGGCTGCGGGACCGGACCGGCGTCGGCACCGCCCTGCCGCGAGGCCAGGCCGGCGTCGGCCCCCTCCCCTGGCCGGGGAGCCGGCCCGGCATCGGCACCCTCCGGCCGCAGGACCGGGCCGGCATCGGCACCCTCCGGCCGCAGGACCGGCCCGGCATCGGCACCCTCCGGCCGCAGGACCGGCCCGGCATCGGCACCCTCCGGCCGCAGGACCGGGCCGGCATCGGCGCTCTCCGGTCGCGGGGCCGGGGCGGCGTCGGCGCTCTCCGGTCGCGGGGCCGGGGCGGCGTCGGCGTTGGTGCTCGCATCGGTGGGAGGCACGGCGACGCTCCTCTCAGCAGTTCGTACGGATCAAGTGCCGTTGGTGTGAAGGGGGTTGGTGATGGTGACGTAGACGGACTGGGTGTCGACCGGGCCGACGAGTTCGTCGAGGCCGTGCAGCCGGGTCAGGAGGTTGGCCTTGCAGCGCAGCGTCGCGTTGTCGAGCAACTGCTGGGGCAGGGGCGAGCCGAGAGTGGTGGCCTTGGCGAGGAACTGGCGTAGCGCGGCCAGCAGGACGCGTTCGTCGGCGAGGTGCTGGGCCCCGAAGGCGCCGATGAGTCCGAGGACGTTGTTGATGCCGAGGTAGTAGGCGAAGCGCTCGTCGGTGACGGCGTCCGGCACGAAGGTGTCGCTGGCGGCGCCGATGCCCGGCAGCCGTCGCTCCAGGTCGGCGCGGTGCGACTCGCGGAAGTAGTAGCCCTGGTTGTCGCGGTAGCGGCCGCCGACGGGCCAGCCGCCCGGGTCGAGGAGGACCAGCGTGTTCTGCTGGTGGGCTTCGAGGGCGATGCCCGCCGTGCCGTCCAGCCAGAGCAGCGGGCGTACCACCTGGTCGAGGTAGCGCAGGAACCACTCAGCGCTGACGGCCGGGACGGGCCGGCCGGTGCGGGCGGCGAGCCGGCCCACGATGTCGGCGAGGCGCGAGTGCATGCCCGTGCGGCCCGGCATGGGGCGTGGCGCGGTGAGCGCGGCGATGCAGACCGCGTCGTCGCTGTGCAGGAAGGGGTTGTGGCGGACCACGACGTCGAGCCCCGGCAGCGGTTCGCTGTCGGGGGTGTCGACGGCGAGCCAGGCGGGGTCGCGGACGATGTCGAAGCAGGGGTGGGCGGCCTGCCAGGCCTCGCCGAGGCCGGCCCGCAGCAGGCGGTGGACCTCCACGCCCCGGTGGAGTTCCTTGCGGAGGTTTTCACGACGGGAGTTGGTGATGCGTACGCCGAGCGACAGTTTCAGCATGGCGTCGGCGCCGGGGCGGTGCACGGTGCGGACGGACGACGTGGGGTACCAGTCGTCGCCGTACGGGCCCAGGTCGTGCAGGAGCCCGGCGTCGAGGAGGGCGGCGACGGCGGGGCGCTGGGTGACGTCGCGGGCCTGCCAGGGGTGCAGGGGCAACGGCACGGTGCCGGGCGGGAGTTGGAGGCCGGACCCGGCGAGCCGGTGCGTCAGGTCGGCGGCGGTCACGGTGCGGCCGCTCTCCGTCCAGGCCGAGTCGCAGGCCAGCACGGAGGGGTCGACGGCCATCCAGTGCAGCGGGAAGGAGCCGTACAACTCGGGTGAATAGCGGCGCACTTCGGTCTCGGAGAGCCCTTCGCGGCTCTTGGGGGTGGGGTGCAGCGGGTGGCCGAGGAGGAGGGACTGTTCGGCGGTGAGGAACAGGTCGGCCGTTTCGCGGGGGCCGGGGCGGGTGCGCCGGTCGGCGATGAAGCACGCGGTGCGGCGTACGGAGTCGGCGACGCGGCCCACCAGGTCGGCGCTTTGGCTCTGGCCTGCCTCGCGGCCGAGGAGGGCGGCGACGGTGACGGCGTCGGCGGGCGGCGCGTCGGGGCAGGCGCCGTGCAGGCCTGGCCGGCCGAAGCGGTGCCAGCCGGTGGCCGACCAGTACGGCACGGGCACGAGCAGGGCGGTGCCGCTCGCGGGGAGCGGGATGCGCAGGACCCTGCCGTCCGGCGCGGGCAGATCGTTCTCCCGCACCCAGCAGCGCAACAGGTTCTCGACGGCGGCGGCTTCGGCCGCGGCATCGGCGTCGGGGGCGTCGAGCGGGTTGGCTTCGGCGTCCTGGGCGTCGAACGGGCCCGCTTCGGCGTGGGCGGTCAGTCGTTCGCCGTGGATCCCGGCCTTCTGGCGCGGCACCGTCGTCGACTCGGCCACCAGCGGGCCGCAGTGGGCGGTGGCGGGGCCGTCTGGCTGGTGCGCGTCGGGGGCGGGGGTGGGATTCACGGAGGTCTTCCTTGGGAGTCGTGGGGTGGTCCTGGGTCAGTGGGACGGTCCGGTCTGGGCTCCGTGGCGCGCACCGGGGCCCGCGCCGGCCCCCGCGTCGGCGCGTGTGCCGGGGCGGGGGCGGGTGAGGCGCGCGACGGCCGTCAGGGCGTCGGCGAGCCGGTCGAGGACGGCCACGGCCTGTTCGTCGGTGAGGGTGAGCGGAGGAAGCAGCCGTACGACGCTGGAGTGGCGGCCGCCGAGTTCGACGATGAGTCCGCGGCGCAGGCACTCCTGCCGTACGGCGGCGGCGAGTTCGGGCGCGGGCGGCGGCGGGTTGCCGGAGGTGAGGTCCTCGCGTTCGGGGTCGACGAGTTCGATGCCGATCATCAGGCCGCGGCCGCGTACGTCGCCGATGCAGGGGTGGTCGGCGGCGAGGCCCTGCAGCTGGCCGAGCATGCGGGCTCCGAGGACGGCGGCGCGGTCGGCGAGCCGGTTCTCGCGGACGTACGCGAGGGTGGCGGCGCCGGCCGCCATGGCGAGCTGGTTGCCCCGGAAGGTACCGGCGTGCGCGCCCGGTTTCCAGACGTCGAGGCTGTCGCGGTAGACGATCACGGCGAGGGGGAGGGAGCCGCCGATGGCCTTGGAGAGCACCATCACGTCGGGCACGACCTGGCTGTGTTCGACGGCCCAGAAGGTGCCGGTGCGGCCGACGCCGGTCTGCACCTCGTCGGCGATCAGCGGGATGGAGCGGCTCGCGGTGATCTCGCGCATCCGGCGCAGCCACGCGTCGGGGGCCGGGATGACGCCGCCTTCGCCCTGCACGGGTTCGACGATCATGCCGGCGGGCGCGGGCACGCCGGCTTTGGGGTCGTCGAGGACGTTTTCGGTCCAGCGGGCGGCGAGTTCGGCGCCGCGTTCGCCGCCGACGCCGTAGGGGCAGCGGTAGTCGTGCGGGTAGGGCAGCCGGGTCACTCCGCCCTCGCGGGCGCCGCCGGAGACGGCGAGGGCGCCCGCGGTCATGCCGTGGTAGGCGCCGGTGAAGGCGAGCATGCCGGTGCGTCCGGTCGCGGTGCGGACCAGGTTCAGGGCGGCTTCCACGGCGTCGGTGCCGGCCGGTCCACAGAACTGGATCCGTGCGTTCTCGGCGAGTTGGCGCGGCAGGGTCGTGAAGAGTTCCGTGGTGAAGGCGTCCTTGACCGGTGTGGCGAGGTCGAGGATGTGCAGCGGCGCTCCCGAGTCGAGGACCTTGCGGATCGCTTCGAGCACGACGGGATGGTTGTGCCCGAGCGCCAAAGTTCCCGCGCCCGAGAGGCAGTCGAGGTAGCGCCGCCCGTCGGCGCCCTCGATCGTCAGGCCGCGCGCCCGCACCGGCACGATGGGCAGCGAGCGGGCATAGGTGCGGGCGGCGGACTCCCTCAGGGACTGCCTGCGCAGGATTGCCTCATGAGCGCCCGGCAGCGCCGTCGGGGCTGGTTCGGTCACGGCCACGACTGCTGGTCCTCCCGCTGTGACGGTTCCGTATCGCGTCCGTTGCGCGGTGCGTACGCCGACGCTGAACGCTGTCCTGATGTCCCCCGTACGTACCAACGACGCCGCGACCGCGGGATCACGGCCTGACGTGAAGTTCCTTGCCGATGAGGAAGGTTCGCCTTACCCGGC
This sequence comes from Streptomyces sp. NPDC048361, assembly GCF_040651795.1. Classification (NCBI taxonomy): domain Bacteria; kingdom Bacillati; phylum Actinomycetota; class Actinomycetes; order Kitasatosporales; family Streptomycetaceae; genus Streptomyces; species Streptomyces sp. NPDC048361. Next base: position 58,383 of record NZ_JBEZKW010000025.1, on the reverse strand, counting down.
GGGTGGGGGCGGCCGCGGGAGGGCCTGAGCGTGGCCCTGCCGCGTACCGTCCCGGCGGTCAACGGCATAGTGGGGGCCGCACTTCGGCGCCGGTTCGCGGGGCCGTGGTCGATGAGTTCGGAAGACGAAGACGCTTTGACGACGAAGTTCCAGGGGGAATTCGAGATGCGACCGACACGCCCGTCCAGCGCCGAGCGCACGGGGAGGAGCGCACGCCGCGGGGCCTCTCCCGTGCTCGCCGCGCTCGGCCTCACGGCCGCGCTCGCGCTGACCGCCACCGCGTGCGGACCCGGCGACTCCAGCGCCGACAGCAAGCCGACGGCGTCCGTGGCCCCGAGTGGCACCGACACGTTCCAGATCCCCGTCGATGTCCAGGAGCAGCTCAAGAAGCACGGGATCGACCTGGACAAGTGGAAGAACGGCGAGTGGCGGAACTGGGACCGTGCCACCTGGCTGCGTGAGGCCAAGGACTACATCAACCCGATCATCCAGGGCCTGTGGGACCCGGACCGCATGCGCAAGGCGGAGAAGCCGCCGGAGAAGGCCGTCCCCAACGACATCTCCGGCGACAAGGGCGTCACGGACCCGACGCCGGCGCCCGTCAAGGCGGCCCAGGTGAAGGCTCCGTACCACCAGAACCTGCCGGAGCTCGGCAAGTTGTTCTTCGACAGCCCCGAGGGTTCGATGGTGTGCTCGGCGACCGTCGTGAAGGACCCGGCGCACCCCGGCAAGTCCAACATGGTGTGGACGGCCGGGCACTGTGTGCACGCGGGCGCGAAGGGCGGCTGGTACCGCAACATCGCCTTCGTCCCCTCCTACAACAACACCAATCTGCCGACGGACCGGTTGCAGAAGGCCACCAAGCAGCAGATCGCGCCGTACGGCGTCTACTGGGCCGACTGGGCCCAGACGTCGCAGCAGTGGATCGAGGGCGGCGGCCCGACCGGCGGCCAGGGCGCACCGTACGACTTCGCGGTGCTGCACGTGACGCCGGAGAAGGGCTCGAACGGCAAGTCCCTGGAGGAGACCGTCGGCGGCGCGCTGCCGGTGGACTTCAACGCCCCGGCCGTGCCGAAGATCAGCTCCATGACCGCCAACGGCTACCCGGCGGCGCCCCCTTACGACGGCCAGAAGCTGTACCAGTGCAAGGCCAGGCCCGGCCGGCTTTCGCTTGAGGCGAGCATGCCGACGATGTACCGCCTGGGCTGCACCATGACGGGCGGCTCCTCCGGCGGCGGCTGGATCGCGACGGGGTCGGACGGCAAGCCCTCGCTCGTCTCCAACACCTCCATCGGCCCGGTCACCGCGGGCTGGCTGGCCGGCCCGCGCCTCGGCAAGGAGGCCAAGGGCGTCTTCGACTCGGTGAGCACCAAGTACGCCGGGCGGTAGGCGAGTACACCAAGCGGTATGCGCCGTGCGGGGGTCCTGTGAAATGCCGGGGCCCCCGTTCGGCCCCCTCGTGCCGAGCGGGCATAGTGGGGGGCCGCACGGTGGGCGGCAGCGGGTCTCCGCACCCACCGTACTGACAAGTACATGGCAAAACCTGCCTCGACGGCAGGCACATCAGGGGGAATCGTTTTCATGCGATCCATACGTCCGCTGCTGGCCGCTTCCGGTCTCGCGGCGGCTCTCGCGCTGACCGCCACCGCGTGCGGTCCGGGCGGGAACGACGCCGACAGCAAGCCGTCCGCCGCCAGTTCCGCCTCGGCCGGGGGCGGCGCGACCGCGCCGTCGGACCTGGCCGACGCCCTCAAGAAGCACGGCGTCGACCTGGACACGTGGAAGAAGGGAGGCTGGAAGAACTGGGACAAGGGCACCTGGCTGCGGCAGGCCAAGGACTTCGTCAACCCGGTCATCGACGGTTTGTGGAAGCCGGACCGGATGAAGTCCGCCAAGGACCCGCAGAAGACCATGGCGGCAGGCGACGTCAACGGCGGTACGGGCATCTCCGACCCGGTGCCCGCGCCCGTCAGGGCCGTCCAGGAGAAGCTGCCCTACCACCAGTACGCGGCCCCGGTCGGCAAGGTGTTCTTCGACTCCCCCGAGGGCCCCATGGTGTGCTCGGGCACCGTCGTCAAGGACCCGGCCCACCCGGGCAGGTCCAACATGGTGTGGACCGCCGGCCACTGCGTGCACCAGGGCGGCTCCGGCGGCTGGTACCGCAACATCGCCTTCGTCCCCTCCTACAACGACAAGGGGAAGTCGGCCGCCGCGCTGAACAACGCGCGGCCCGAGGAGATCGCCCCCTACGGCGTCTACTGGGCCGACTGGGCCTCGACGTCCAACGAGTGGATCAATGACGGCGGCCCGACCGGAGGCACCGGCGCCCCCTACGACTACGCGGTCCTCCACGTGAAGCCGGAGAACGGCACCAAGTCCCTCGAAGAGACGGTCGGCAACGCGCTGACCGTCAACTTCTCCGCCCCGCAGGCCAAGTCCGTCGCCTCGATGGGCGCGTGGGGCTACCCCGCCGCTCCCCCCTACGACGGCCTGCAGATGTTCCGGTGCGTCGACCGTCCCAGCCAGCTCTCGATCAGCCCGGGCACTCCCCCGATGTACCGCATCGGCTGCACCATGACGGGCGGCTCCTCCGGCGGCGGCTGGTTCATGAACGGCCCCGACGGCAAGGCCCAGCTGGTCTCCAACACCTCGATCGGCCCGGTCACTTCGGGCTGGCTGGCCGGCCCCCAGCTCGGCGCGGGCGCCAAGTCGCTCTTCGACTCGATGAGCGCGAAGTACGGCGGCCGGTGACACCCCGGAGCCGATAGCACCCCGTCACCGGAGCGAGTGACACCCCGGGCTCCGATAGCACCCCGGCACCGGCCGCGGGTGACACCCCGGCACTGACAGCACCCCGTACCCCCGGGTACGGCACAAGGCCCGCCGCCTCGCGAGAGGGAGCGGGCCTTGTCCTGTTCCGTACGGACGCTCAGTGTGCGGCCGGCGCATAGGGAGCGAGCTCGGCGGCGAGCACCTCGTGCACCCGGGCCTTGAGCACGGTGCCCTCCGCCACATGCTCCTCGGAGATCACCTCGCCCTCGGCGTGCGCCCGGGCGACCAGCTGCCCGTGCGTGTACGGCACCAGCGCCTCGATCTCGATCGCGGGGCGCGGCAGTTCGCTGTCGACGAGCGCGAGCAGCTCCTCGATGCCCTCGCCGGTGCGGGCCGAGACCGCGATGGAGTGCCGCTCGACGCGCAGCAGCCGCTGGAGCACCAGCGGGTCCGCCGCGTCCGCCTTGTTGATCACCACGATCTCGGGCACATGGACGGCGCCCACGTCACGGATGACCTCGCGCACGGCGGCGAGCTGCTCCTCCGGGGCCGGGTGCGATCCGTCCACCACGTGCAGGATCAGGTCGGAGTCGCCGACCTCCTCCATCGTGGAGCGGAACGCCTCGACGAGGTGGTGCGGCAGGTGCCGGACGAATCCGACGGTGTCCACCAGCGTGTAGAGCCGCCCGCTGGGCGTCTCCGCCCGGCGCACCGTCGGGTCGAGGGTGGCGAACAGCGCGTTCTCCACCAGCACCCCCGCGCCCGTGAAGCGGTTGAGCAGTGAGGACTTGCCCGCGTTGGTGTAACCGGCGATGGCGACCGACGGCACCTTGTTGCGGCGCCGTTCCTGCCGCTTGATCTCGCGGCCCGTCTTCATCTCCGCGATCTCACGGCGCATCTTCGCCATCTTCTCGCGGATCCGCCGGCGGTCCGTCTCGATCTTGGTCTCACCGGGGCCGCGGGTGGCCATACCGCCACCACCGCTGGATCCGCCGCCGCCCATCTGGCGCGACAGCGACTGACCCCAGCCGCGCAGCCGCGGCAGCATGTACTGCATCTGCGCGAGCGAGACCTGCGCCTTGCCCTCCCGGGACTTGGCGTGCTGCGCGAAGATGTCGAGGATCAGCGCGGTCCGGTCGACCACCTTGACCTTGACGACGTCTTCGAGGTGGATGAGCTGGCCGGGGCTCAGCTCACCGTCGCAGACCACCGTGTCCGCGCCGGTCTCCAGGACGATGTCGCGCAGCTCCTGCGCCTTGCCGGAGCCGATGTAGGTGGCCGGGTCGGGCTTGTCGCGGCGCTGGTAGACGCCGTCGAGCACCAGGGCACCCGCCGTCTCGGCGAGGGCCGCGAGCTCGGCCAGCGAGTTCTCCGCGTCCTGAAGCGTCCCCGTGGTCCATACGCCGACCAGCACCACGCGCTCCAGGCGCAGCTGGCGGTACTCGACCTCGGTGACGTCCTCGAGCTCGGTGGAGAGGCCCGCCACGCGCCGCAGCGCGGCACGCTCGGAGCGGTCCAGCTGGGCGCCGTCGCGCGCTCCGTCGATCTCGTGGCTCCAGGCGACGTCCTCTTCCATCAGGGCATCGGCCCGAAGGCTCTCGGTGCGGTGCGTGTCCGCGAAGCTCTGCTCGTCCTGGGAAGGGGATGAAGAGGAGGTCATTGGATCCTTTACGTCGTTGGAATTACGGACCGGAGGCTGTCACGGAAGTTCCGGCTGTGTCGGTCACAACGCGTAGTGGACCCAAATGATTCCCGTACGGAATCCGGTCCTGGCGGCGCCGCCGACGGGAACGATGGTCGCACGGGCCCCGCGGGGCCGTCACCCCGGTTTTCCGGCCCCGGCCCGCGGGGGTCAGGCGTGCTTCGGTGCCTGGCTGTGCCAGTCGGGGTGGCCGGGCATCGGCGGGGTCTTCTCGCCGTACAGCCACGCCTGGAAGAACCCCGTCAGATCGCGTCCGGCGACGGCCGAGGCCAGGGCGGCGAAGTCGGCGCTCGACGCGGTGGAGTCCCGGTGGTCCCGCACCCAGCGTCGCTCCAGGCGGTCGAAGGCGCGCTCCCCGATCTCCTGACGCAGGGCGTAGAGGACGAGGGCGCTGCCGTCGTAGACGACCGGACGGAAGATGCCGATCTTCTGCCCCGGCCCGGCCGGCCTGGGTGCGGCCGGCGGCCCGCCCGCGGCGCGCCAGCCGTCGGACAGGGCGTAGGCGGCGCGCATCCTGCGCTCCATGGGCTGCTTGCCGAACTCCTCCGCGTACCGCGCCTCGTACCAGGTGGCGTGCCCCTCGTTCAGCCACAGGTCCGACCAGCCGTGCGGCGAGACGCTGTCCCCGAACCAGTGGTGCGCCAGCTCGTGCACCATGACCGAGTCGACGTACCACTCGGGGAACCCCGGCTGGACGAACAGTGACCGCTCGAACAGCGTCAGGGTCTGTGTCTCCAGCTCGAAACCCGTGTCGGCGCCCGCGATCAGCACCCCGTACGTCTCGAAGGGGTACGGGCCGACCTGCTGCTCCATCCACGCGATGTGGCCGGGTGTCTTCGCCAGCCACGGTTCGAGCGTCGCCTTGTCCGCCGCCGGGACGACGTCGCGGATCGGCAGCCCATGCGGTCCCTCCCGGTGCAGCACCGCGGAGTGCCCCATCGACACCTGGGCCAGCTCGGTCGCCATCGGGTGGCTGGTGCGGTACGTGGAGACGGTCCTGCCGCCCTCGCGCCGCCGCGCGGCCGGCAGGCCGTTGGCGACCACGGTCACATCGGCGGGCGCGGTCACGCGGAAGGTGAAGAACGCCTTGTCGGAGGGGTGGTCGTTGCACGGGAACACCCGGTGGGCGGCGTCCGCCTGGTTGGCCATCACCAGGCCGTCGGTGGTACGCACCCAGCCACCGTCGCTCGCGGCGTCCGGGACGCTGGTGTGCCGCACGGTGATCCGCAGCCGTTCGCTCGCGGTCACGGGGTGCTCGGGGGTGATCACGAGGTCCTCGTCGGCACTGGCGAACCGGGCCGGGTGCCCGTTCACGTCGACGCCGTGCACCGTGCCCCGCGCGAAATCGAGGTTGATCCGCTCCAGGTCGGCCGTCGCCACGGCGTCGATGGTGGTGACGGCCTCCAGCGGCTTCTTGTTGTCGCCGGCGTAGGTGAGGCCGATGTCGTACGAGAGCACGTCGTAGCCGGGGTTGCCCAGGTGCGGGAAGAGCGGGTCTCCGATGCCGAGTGGTACGGCGGCGGGCAGGGCCGCGGCGACCAGGGAGGCCGCGGCCGCGACAAGCAGCACGGCACGCAGATGGCGGGGGCGGGGGCGGCGCGGGGTCAGCGGCATGCCCTACCGCTACCAGCGCGAGGGGGCCCGTTCGTGCCGACTCGCATGGGGGCCACCCGAACGGGGGTGGTCACTGGTGCGATGACGGATGTCAGATGCTGAACATTGTCAGTTGCCAGTGCCTGGGCGCCGCCCCCGGGCCGCCGTCATCCCGCCGCCGCCGGATGCTGTGCCCGGCTCACGTCGTACACCCCCGCCACGTCGCGCATGGTCCGCATGAGGGCGGGCAGCCTTGTGGCGTCCGGGAGTTGGAGGGTGTAGGTGTGCCGGACCCGCTGTTCGCTGGGGGGTTCCACGGTGGCCGAGATGACGGCCACGTCGGCGCCGGCGATGGCTTCGGTGAGGTCGGCGAGCAGCCGGGGGCGCCCGAAGGCCTCGGCGACCAGGGTGACCCGGCATTCCGCGGCCTCCCCCCAGCGCACTTCCACGGGCGCGCGCCCCACGGCCTGCATCCGCACCACGGCCGGACATTCCCGGCGGTGCACGGTCACCGCCGCGCCGCGCACCGAGAACCCGGTGACCGCGTCGGGCGGCACGGGGGTGCAGCAACCCGCGAGGCGTACGGTCACACCCGGCAGGTCGGTCACCGCGTTGGCGGCGGCGCGCCGGTCGGCGGGGACGTTGACCTGGGGGCGTGGTGCGGCGGCGGGCACCGTGACGCCCTCCGGGTTGGCCGCGAGCCAGCCGGTGATCGCGATGCGGGCCCTGGGGGTCCTGGCGTGGTCGAGCCAGTCGGCGGAGGGCCCTGAGGTGGTGTCCTGGGCGAGCAGGAGCTGCACGGTGTCGCCGTCGTGCAGGACCGTACTCAGTGTCGCGAGGCGGCCGTTGACGCGGGCGCCGATACAGCTGTGGGCGGCCGGTCCGTGCTGTGCGTAGGCGGCGTCGACGCAGCTGGCCCCGGCGGGCAGGACCAGGGTGCGGTCGTCGGCGCAGAACACCGTGATCTCGCTGTCGCCCGCCAGTTCCTCGCGCAGGGAGGACCAGAAGGTGTCGGGGTCGGGGGCGTTCCGCTGCCAGTCAAGGAGGCGTGAGAGCCAGCCGGGCCGTGTGGGGTCCTCGCGTTCGTCGCCGGTCTGCTGCGGCCCGTCGCCGGGTCCTTGGGCGTAGGGGTTGCCGAGGGCGATGACGCCGGCTTCGGCGACCTTGTGCATCTGGCGCGTACGGATGAGGACTTCGGCGACTTCGCCGGACGGCCCGACGACGGCCGTGTGGAGCGACTGGTACAGGTTGAACTTGGGTGAGGCGATGAAGTCCTTGAACTCGGAGACGACCGGCGTGAAGCAGGTGTGCAGTTCGCCGAGGACGGCGTAGCAGTCGGCGTCCTCGGCCACCAGCACGAGGAGCCGGCCGAAGTCGCTTCCGCGCATTTCGCCGCGCTTGAGGCGGACGCGGTGCACGGAGACGAAGTGGCGTGGCCGGATGAGGACTTCGGCCTGGATCCCGGCCTCGCGCAGGACCGCGCGTACGCCGTCGACGACGCCGGCGAGGGGGTCGGCGGTGCCGGAGTTGGCGGCGATCAGGGCCCGTGTGTGCTCGTACTCCTCGGGGTGCAGGATCGCGAAGACGAGGTCTTCGAGTTCCGACTTGAGGGCCTGTACGCCGAGGCGTTCGGCGAGCGGGATCAGTACGTCGAGGGTGACCTTGGCGATGCGGGCCTGTTTCTCGGGGCGCATCACGCCGAGGGTGCGCATGTTGTGCAGGCGGTCGGCGAGTTTGATCGACATCACGCGTACGTCGTTGCCGGTGGCGACGAGCATTTTGCGGAAGGTCTCGGGTTCGGCGGCGGCGCCGTAGTCGACCTTCTCCAGTTTGGTGACGCCGTCCACCAGATAGGTGACTTCCTCGCCGAACTCGGCCCGCACCTGATCGAGCGTCACGTCGGTGTCCTCCACGGTGTCGTGGAGGAGGGAGGCGGTCAATGTGGTGGTTTCGGCGCCCAGTTCGGCGAGGATCAGCGTCACGGCGAGCGGATGCGTGATGTAGGGCTCGCCGCTCTTGCGGAACTGGCCGCGGTGGGACGTTTCGGCGAGGACGTAGGCGCGGTGCAGTACGGCGAGGTCCGCGTCGGGGTGGTGGGCGCGGTGGGCGTCGGCCACGTGGCCGATGGCGTCGGGCAGCCGGTCGCGCGGGACGGGGCCGAGCAGTGCGGCGCGGCCCAGCCTGCGGAGGTCGATCCTGGGGCGGCCGCGTCGGCGGCTCTGCGCACCAGGATTCGTGGCCTCTGCGCTCATGGGGCACCTCCGGCTGCATCGACCGGTGGTGGAGGGACCGGCTTGCCCCTCCGGACCGGTGCTTGATGCTACCGAGCCCACCACGTGGCGCAGTCCCGCTCTCGCTCAGCGTGAAACGGATCACCCATTCGAGCGAAGGTCTCGGCCACGCCCGTTTCGCCGCCGACCCGTGCCGTCACGTCTTGGCGGCACTTTCGGAGGCGGGTGCCGTTTGCGTACGCGGCGGCGGGCGGGTTCTCTCGGCGGCGGGGTGCCGCTCGCGTACGCCGTGGCGGTCGGCGGGGTTCTTCCGGCGGCGGGTGCCGCCCGCTTACGCCGTGGCGGCGCTCAGCCCGTGAACAGTGCCGGGTCGATCACGCCTTCGGCGACGATCACCGCCGCTCCGGTCATCTCGATCTCGCCGTCCGGGTGTTCGGTGATGACGAGTGTTCCGCCGGGGAGATCGACGGTGTAGGTCGCCGGGGTGCCGGTGAGCGACGGGTCGGCGCCGTCCCTGCGGGCGGCGGCGACGGCGACGGCGCAGGCCCCCGTGCCGCAGGAGCGGGTTTCTCCGGCGCCCCGCTCATGGACGCGCATCGCCACGTGGCGCGGGCCGCGGTCGACGACGAACTCGATGTTCACGCCGTCCGGGTAGACCTCCGCCGGGCTGAAGGACGGCACTGTACGCAGCTCGCCCGCGTGGTCGAGGTCGGCGACGAACGCGACGGCGTGCGGGTTGCCCATGTTGACGTTGCGGGCGGGCCAGCTGCGGCCGTCCACGGTGACCGTGACGCCGGCTTCGGAGAGCAGGGCGCGCCCCATGGAGACGGTGATGTCGCCGCTCTTGGCGATGTGCACCTTCTTGACACCGCCGCGGGTGGCGACGGCCAGGTCGCCGGTGGCTGCGAGGCCGGCGCGGCGCAGGTAGCCGGCGAAGACGCGCACGCCGTTGCCGCACATCTCGGCGATCGAGCCGTCACCGTTGCGGTAGTCCATGAACCATTCGGCCTCGTCGGCCATGGCCTTCGCCTCGGGGTGGGCGGCGCTGCGCACCACGTGGAGCAGGCCGTCGCCCCCGATGCCGGCCCGGCGGTCGCAGAGCCGTGCGACGGCGGACGCGGGCAGGTCGAGGGCGTTGTCCGGGTCGGGAACGATCACGAAGTCGTTCTGGGTTCCGTGGCCCTTGAGGAAGGCGATGGGCGAAGTGTTCACGCGTCAATCGTACGGGGGCGCACCGACATCCGGCCGGTCAGGTGGTGTCCCCGGACGGCGGGGCAGCCGTGCGCGGCAGCGGGGGCGACTGAACGCGTGGCATTGCCTGGCGGCGCGGGCACCGAACGCGCGGCTTCGCGCGGGCGCCCGTTCGCGGCGTCAGCGCAGCCGGGCCACGCGCCATACCGCGAGGGCGACGAGTACGGCGGCGACGCCCACGTACAGGGCGAGGACCCGCCAGTCGGGGCGTTCGCGCGATCCACGGCCGGGCAGCCCGGGCCAGGTGTGGCCGACGCGGCGAGCGGCCATCATGCCCCAGCCGGCGGCGCAGCAGCTGATGAGCAGGCCGAGCATGGCGACGACCGGTCCGCCGTCGCCGAATTCGAAGGCGAGAGGGAAGGCGAACATGAGCGAGCCGAGCGCCGCGAGCATCACGATGGGGGCGAGCTGCCAGATCCTGAGCCGGCGCTGGGGCCGCAGTTCGACTTCGACCTCACCGCCGTCGGAGACCGCTCCGATGGAGCCGTCCTCCGGCCCGTCCGGGCTCAGGCCCGAGGCGCCGAGCACCGCGGACCCCAGCGCCGGTGTCGCCGCCGTGTCGCGGGTGGCGCCGCTCGCGTCCTTGGCGGCGGATTCCGCTTGCGAGGGGCCCGGCACCGCTGAAGCGTGGTCCGGCGAGCTCGGGGGCGCGGTGTCCTTCCGCGATCCTTGCTCTCTGTCGCGAGGGCCGGCCTCCATCGCCACGCGCCCTCCCAACTCGGACTCCACTGGTGGATCGACGTTTGATGATGGCACGCGCGACCGCGCCGTATTGACCGGCGGAGCGTCCCGATGCCATCACGTGATCAGGCTGTAACCGCTCGTTCGACCAACGCCAGCGCCTGGCGCGGGAGTTCCGCCCGGTCGTGTGTCGCACCGCTCAACCAGTGGACACGGGGATCACGTCGAAACCACGAGTCCTGGCGGCGCGCGAAGCGCTTGGTGGCGCGTACGGTTTCGGCGCGCGCCTCGTCCTCGGTGCACTCGCCGGCGAACGCCGCGAGAACCTGCTGGTAGCCGAGAGCGCGTGAGGCGGTGCGCCCTTCGCGCAGCCCGCGCTCCTCCAGGGCCCGTACCTCGTCGATCAGGCCGGCTTCCCACATGCGGTCGACGCGCAGGGTGATCCGTTCGTCGAGCTCGGGGCGGCCCACGTCGACGCCGATCTGGACGGTGTCGTACACCGATTCGTGGGTGGGCAGGTTGGCGGTGAACGGCTGCCCGGTGATCTCGATCACTTCGAGGGCGCGCACGATGCGGCGTCCGTTGCCGGGCAGGATGACGCGGGCCGCTTCGGGGTCGACTGCGGCGAGCCGCTTGTGCAGGGCGCCGGGGCCCTCCTGGTCGAGTTCGCCTTCCAGGCGGGCGCGCACCGCGGGGTCGGTGCCGGGGAAGTCGAGTACGTCGATGGCGCCGCGCACGTAGAGGCCGGAGCCGCCGACGAGGACGGGGGTGCGGCCTTCGGCGAGCAGCCGGTCGATCTCGGCGCGGGCGAGCTTCTGGTAGAGGGCGACGTTGGCCGGTTCCGTGACGTCCCAGATGTCGAGCAGGTGGTGCGGGATGCCGCCGCGCTCGTCGGGCGTCAGCTTGGCGGTGCCGATGTCCATCCCCCGGTAGAGCTGCATGGAGTCGGCGTTGACGACCTCGCCGCCCAGCTGCTGGGCGAGGAAGACGCCCAGATCGGACTTTCCGGCCGCGGTCGGACCGACGACGGCGATGACCCGCGGTGCGGGAGCTGCACTTCTCACGGTGACAGTCTCGCAAACCTCGATGGCTCTCCTCGAACGAGCTACGTGACGAGGCGCGGCCGGCTTCGTTGCCTGTTGCGAGGTTCCGAACGCCGGTTTGTTGACCGGTGCCGCCGGGCGACGCAATGAGGCGCTCCGGCCGGCCCGGGATTTCGCCCACACGAGTACGTTTTGGAGTAGATATGGGCGTTTTTTCGATGTTTCGCCGTAAGGCCGACGCGGCTGTCGCGAAGCCGACCGAGGAGACCTCGGCCGCCACGGTGACGGCGGAGCCGGAGGCCGAGGGCGAGTCCGCCGCGGCCGGCTGCTGCGCAGCGGCCGCCGGGGCCGAAGAGCCCGCGGGTGTCGCGGGTGCCGAGGCCGCCACGGGGAGCGGCGCGGCCGAGCCCGCGGAGGGCGCGGTCGCCGAGGGGGTCGAGATCCCCAAGCAGCAGTCCGCCGAGGAAGCCGCGGACAATGAGGCCGGCGAAGGCGCCCGCCAGTAGGTCCGCACACCGCGGGGCCCGTACATGGCCGGCCGTACACGGGCACCCGTGCATGCGCGCACCCGTACGTGGCCGCCCCTACGTGGCCGGTTGTACGTGGGTACCCGCACGTGGCCGGCTGTACGTGGCCGTCTGTACATGGCCGCCCGTATCGCCGGCGGTCCACGGCCACCAGGGCACTGACGGCACCCCGCCGTCCGCGTCCACGGCGTGCGCCACGCGCGCCGGAGGGCCGTGGAGCCACCTGCTCCACGGCCCTCCGGGGTGTCATCGGATCGCCAAGTGGCTTACCGGCAAGCCGATTCGGGCTGCCGAATCCCCGACACGGGCGTGGGCGCCCGCCCGGTTACAGGACCGGCCCGCGCCCGGCCGGGTTTCAGGACCAGACGGCCACGAAGTAGCCGACTCCGTACGGCGCGTCGTCATGGAGCAGCCGGCCGGCGAGAGCGGCGTCGCCCGCGGCCCCCGCGAGGACCTGCCAGGGTGCGCGGCCCGCCGCCTTCAGCTCGTGCGCCAGCGCGACGTCAAGACCCGCCAGGGTGGTGATGTCGGCGGTGCCAAGCGCCTGCGCGGCCGCCCGGTCGAAGGCCGCGGCGCGCTCGTCGAGATAGCCGGGCGCCTTGAGGGTGCGGCAGGCACTGCCGTCGCCCATCACCAGGAGCGCGACCCGGCCGGCCTTGGCGGCGAGTTCCTCGCCCGCGGCCGCGCACTGCTCGGGCTTCAGCCCCTCGGCCACGGCGAGCCCCTGGACCGGCGCGTCGGCCCAGCCGGCCCGCTCAAGGAGCCAGGCGCCGACCGCGAGCGAGGCGGGAAGCGGCCGCGCCCCGGGTTCGCCCGCTCCCAGGCGTACCGAAAGGTCCACGCCGAACCCGGCGAACGTGCCGGCCGACCCCTGCCGGAATGTGCCGCCTTCCTGCGCGGGGCCGACCACGACGAGGAGGTCGGGCCTGGACGCGGCGAGCACGCCGAGCGCGTCGGCGCAGGCATCGCGTGCCGCGTCGAGCTCCGGCGCGGCACCGGCGGCGACCTCGGGCACGAGGAGGGGCGGGCAGGGGCAGACAGCGGCGGCTACGAGCATGATCCGCAGCCTAGTCCCGTTCACCGGCCCCGGCCCTGCCTGCCCTGCCGCCCGCGGCCGGGCCCTGCCCTGCCCTGCCCGGCGAACGCTGCCGCGACCGCGACGTGCACGTCGCGGTCGACCTGGGCGTCACCCTCGGCCTCGTCCTGGACGTCACCCTCGACCTCGACCTCGACCTCGACGACGCAAGCACCCGAGCCGACGGAAACGACCGCTCGGTGCACGGGCCCGGCCCAAACTTCCCGAGCCCCTCGGGGCTATACGACCGAGCAGCCCCCCGTGGGCTCCGGCAGCGGTGCCGGGGCGCCGATCGACGGCAGCCCGAGCAGCACGCCGGCGGGCTTCGCGGCGGGGGCCGCGGTGCGCTTCTCCCAGGCGTCTCCGGCGCGGGTGCGGCGCACCGCGTCCGTGGGGCCTTCGGCGAGGAGGTGGTGGGGGGCGGCGTAGGTGATCTCGACGGTCACCACGTCGCCGGGGCGCACGTCCTGGTCGGGCTTGGTGAAGTGGACGAGACGGTTGTCGGGGGCGCGCCCGGACAGGCGCTGCGTGGAGCCGTCCTTGCGGCCCTCTCCCTCGGCGACCATGACGTCGATGACGCGGCCGACCTGCTTCTTGTTCTCCTCCCAGGAGATCTCCTCCTGAAGCGCCGACAGGCGCATGTAGCGCTCCTGCACGACCTCCTTGGGGATCTGCCCCTCCATGGTCGCCGCGGGCGTGCCGGGGCGCTTGGAGTACTGGAAGGTGAAGGCGTTGGCGAAGCGGGCCTCGCGGACCGTGTGCATGGTCTGCTCGAAGTCCTCCTCGGTCTCGCCGGGGAAGCCCACGATGATGTCGGTGGAGATCGCGGCGTGCGGAATGGCGGCGCGTACCTTCTCGATGATCCCGAGGAAACGCTCCTGCCGGTAGGAGCGGCGCATCGCCTTGAGGATCGTGTCCGAACCGGACTGGAGCGGCATGTGCAGCTGCGGCATCACGTTCGGGGTCTCGGCCATGGCGGCGATCACGTCGTCGGTGAAGTCGCGCGGATGCGGCGAGGTGAAACGGACCCGCTCCAGGCCCTCGATGGACCCGCAGGCGCGCAGCAGCTTGCTGAACGCCTCGCGGTCGCCGATGTCCGAGCCGTAGGCGTTGACGTTCTGTCCGAGCAGCGTGATCTCGGAGACGCCCTCGCCGACCAGCGCTTCGATCTCGGCCAGGATGTCGCCGGGACGGCGGTCCCTCTCCTTGCCGCGCAGCGCCGGGACGATGCAGAAGGTGCACGTGTTGTTGCAGCCCACCGAGATGGACACCCACGCCGCGTACGCCGATTCGCGCCGTGTCGGCAGCGTGGAGGGGAACGCTTCCAGGGACTCGGCGATCTCGACCTGCGCCTCCTCCTGGATGCGGGCGCGCTCCAGGAGCACCGGCAGCTTGCCGATGTTGTGCGTGCCGAAGACGACATCGACCCAGGGGGCCCGCTGCACGATGGTGTCGCGGTCCTTCTGGGCGAGGCAGCCGCCGACGGCGATCTGCATGCCGGGCCGCTTCGTCTTCATCGGGGCGAGCCTGCCGAGATTGCCGTACAGCTTGTTGTCGGCGTTCTCCCGCACCGCGCAGGTGTTGAAGACGACGACGTCGGCATCCCCGTCGGCGCCCTCGGGCGCGCGGACGTAGCCGGCTCCCTCAAGGAGGCCGGACAGCCGCTCGGAGTCGTGGACGTTCATCTGGCACCCGTAGGTGCGCACCTCGTAGGTCTTCGCACTCATCTCGCACACCAGGGTACGGGGCCCGCCACCCCCTGGTCCTCGCGGGCGATCAACTGGCAGGATCCAGCCATGCTTCCCGCCCTGCCCCGGCTTCCCCGCAAGCGCGCCCTTCAAGGGGCCGGCGCCCTCGTCGCGGCGATCGGGCTGCTCGTGTGGTGGCTGGTCCCGTTCGGCAGCCCGGCACCGTCCGGCACGATCGACATCAGTACGGGCGTACGCACCGGCGTGTACCAGCGCTACGGCGAGCTGCTGCGGCAGGCCCTCGCCAGTGATCTGCCCGACGTCCGCGTCGAGCTGCGCACCAGCGAGGGCTCGCAGCAGAACCTTCAGCGGGTCGCCGACGGCGTCTCCGACTTCACCATCGCCACGGCGGACTCCGTCGACAAGTTCCGCAAGGACGACAAGCCGGGCGCGGACGAGCTGCGCGGCTGTGCCCGGCTGTACGACGACTACGTGCAGCTGGTGGTGGCGAAGGACTCCCCCGTGCGGTCGGTGGCGGACCTGCGTGGCAAGCGGGTCGCCGTCGGCCAGGACGGCTCGGGTGTGCGGCTCCTCGCCGACCGCCTCCTGCCGGCCGCCGGCCTGGATCCGCAGAAGGACATCACCCCGGTCCCGGCCGGCATCGACACCATGCCGGGGCTGCTGCGCGGCCATCGGATCGACGCGTTCTTCTGGTCCGGCGGGCTGCCGACCACGGCCGTCCTGAAGCTGTCGGAGGCGTACCCGATCCGCCTGGTCCCGCTCGCAGACCTGGTGTCGGCGCTGCACAAGGCGGACGGCAGCACCGGCTACTACCGGGCGGCGACCATGCCGGCCGACGCCTACCCGCAGGCCCAGCGCGGCGTGCCCGTGCCGACGATCGCCGTCGCGAACCTCCTGGTGACCACGGACCGCACCGGCGCCGCGCTGACCGAGGGCTTCACCCGCACGGTGATAAACAGCCGCGACCGCATCGGCCGTGAGGTGCACGCCGCGCAACTGGTGGACCTGCGGACGGCGATCTACACCAATCCCCTGCCGCTCCACGACGGGGCCCGCGACTACTACCGCTCGGTCAAGCCGTGAGCGCGGCGGACGGCGCGGCGCTGTCGGTGGTCAGGCGTCCGGTTGCGTACGCGGCACGCTGACCGTCACGCGCAGGCCATGCGGTTCCTGGTGGGCGTAGGACAGGGTGCCGTCGCCCGCGGCGAGCAGGGCGCGGGAGATGGACAGGCCGAGGCCGGAGCCCTTGACGTTCTGGTGGCGGCCGGCGCGCCAGAAGCGGTCGCCGATGCGGCCGAGCTCGTCGTCGGACAGCCCCGGGCCCCGGTCGCCGACCGTGACGGTGACCCGCGCTCCCTCGACCGCGACGGTGACCCGCACCTCCTCGCCCGCCGGCGTGAACTTCAGGGCGTTGTCGATGACGGCGTCCAGGGCGCTGGACAGGGCGACCGAGTCCGCCCAGCCGGTGGCCGCGGCCGAGCCGTCCGCGATGAGCCGTACGCCCTTGTCCTCGGCGAGGGGGCGCCAGGCGGCCACCCGCTCGCCCACGAGCGCCCCGACATCGGTGAGCTTGAGGTCGGCCGATGCGTGTTCGGCGAGCGCCAGGCCCAGCAGGTCGTCGAGGACCTGGGCGAGGCGCTTGCCCTCGGTGCGTACCGAGGCGATCTCCTCGTTGCCCTCGGGGAGTTCGAGGGCGAGGAGCTCGATGCGCAGCAGCAGCGCGGAGAGCGGGTTGCGCAGCTGGTGCGAGGCGTCGGCGACGAAGGCGCGCTGCTGTTCGAGGACTTCTTCGACGTTGTCGGCCATTTCGTTGAACGAGTGGGCCAGCCTTTGAAGTTCCGGGGGGCCGCCGGCGGCGGCGACCCGTGAGTTCATGCGTCCGGTGGCGATGTCGTGGGTGACGGCGTCCAGGACGCGTACGGGGCGGAGCACCCATCCGGTCAGGCGGAATGCCGCGCCGATCGCCACCAGCATGGCCGCCAGTTCGCCCGCCGCGATGAGGAGCCAGCCGTGCAGGGTGCCGGAACGCATGCGTCCGGTGGGTGAGTCGGTGACGACGACCGCGATCACGTCGCCCTCGCGCACCACGGGCGAGGCGACCACCAGGCGGCCCTCCTGCCATGGCCACACCTGGGCCGGGTCGTGGCTGCGGCGCCCCGCGAGGGCTTCGTGGAAGGCGACGTACCCCTGGCCCTTGGCGGGCACGCGCCAGCCGGCGGGGGCGCTCGCCATGGCGCTGCCGTTGCGGAAGAAGACGCCCGCCTTGATCCCGTACAGGGTCGAGTAGCGGGTGAGTTCCTCCTCCAGGGTGGTGAGCCGTTCCGCGCTGTTGGTGTCGTTGCCGTCGGGGGCGGTGACGAATTGTGCGAGCGCGGCGAAGCGCGCCGTGTCGTCGATCCGGTCGACGACCACCCGCTGCTGCGCCGCGCGGGCCACGCTCAGGGCGAGCGGGAAGCCGAACGCGACCAGGACGAGCGCGAGCAGGAAGATCAGAAGCGGCAGAAGTCGCGTGCGCACCGGGCGGCTCGGGTCTCAGTGCGTGGCCGGCGCGACGAGCCGGTAGCCCACGCCGCGCACGGTCTCGATCAGCGCGGGCATACGGAGTTTGGAGCGCAGGGACGCGACGTGCACTTCGAGGGTGCGGCCGGTCCCTTCCCAACTGGTGCGCCACACCTCGCTGATGATCTGCTCCCGGCGGAAGACGACGCCCGGGCGCTGGGCGAGCAGCGCCAGCAGATCGAACTCCTTGCGGGTCAGCTGCACGCTCTCGCCGTCGACGCTGACCCGGCGGGTGGGCAGCTCGATCCGGACCCGGCCCAGGGCCAGTTCGCCGTCGTCCGGGCCGGTCGTGGCGCCCGGCGGGGGGCGTCGGATGACCGCGTGGATACGGGCGATGAGTTCGCCGGTGTCGTAGGGCTTGACCACGTAGTCGTCGGCGCCCAGGTTGAGGCCGTGGATGCGCGAACGGACGTCGGCGCGGGCCGTCACCATGATCACCGGGGTGGCGGTGCGCTTGCGGATCTTGCCGCACACCTCGTAGCCGTCCTGGTCGGGCAGGCCCAGGTCGAGCAGGACCACACCGAAGGGTGAGGCGGCGCTGTGCTCGTCCGGGAGGAGGGCCTGCAGCGCCTCCTCGCCGTTGCGCGCGTGCTTCACCTGGAAGCCGTGCTTGGCGAGCACCGCGGACAGGGCGGCGGCGACGTGGTCGTCGTCCTCGACGAGCAGCAGTCTCATGGCCCCCCTCACCGGTCCCTCTGATCCCTCGGTGCGCGCCGGATCCCGTGGGCAGGGGTGGGGCGTCGCCGTCTCTGTTTCGTCTGCGCGTGTTCACCGACCGCGCCTCGACATGTACTCCCGAATCCATGCTCATGGTCGCCGCTTCGGTCAAGGGGGCGCCCGCCCGTTCACACCATCCGTTACGGAGCCGGTACTCCCCGGGGGTGCCCGCTCACCGAGCGTGCTCCCGCGCGACCAGATCGTTATCCTCAAGTTCCGCTCAGATGTAATGACGCTGGTCACACCCGACCACTACGTTCCTCCCCAACCGAGGAGGACGGAGCAAGAAGCCGATGAGCGGAGTATCAGTGGCCAAGGGGACCGAGGACGCCGTACCGGCGTCGGGTGACCTGGTCGTGCTGAACAACGTCAACAAGCACTTCGGCGCGCTGCATGTGCTCCAGGACATCGATCTGACCATCGCCCGTGGCGAGGTCGTCGTCGTCATCGGGCCTTCGGGGTCCGGGAAGTCCACGCTGTGCCGCACCATCAACCGCCTGGAGACGATCGATTCCGGGGCGATCTCGATCGACGGCAAGCCGCTGCCCCAGGAGGGCAAGGAACTGGCGCGGCTGCGTGCCGATGTCGGCATGGTCTTCCAGTCGTTCAACCTCTTCGCGCACAAGACGGTGCTGGAGAACGTGATGCTGGGCCAGGTCAAGGTCCGCAAGACCGACAAGGCCGCGGCGGAGCAGAAGGCGCGCGCCCTGCTCGACCGGGTCGGCGTGGGCACCCAGGCCGACAAGTACCCGGCGCAGCTCTCCGGCGGTCAGCAGCAACGCGTCGCGATCGCCCGGGCGTTGGCGATGGACCCGAAGGTGATGCTCTTCGACGAGCCCACCTCGGCGCTGGACCCGGAGATGATCAACGAGGTCCTCGAAGTCATGCAGCAGCTGGCGCGGGACGGCATGACGATGGTCGTCGTCACCCACGAGATGGGCTTCGCGCGCTCCGCGGCCAACCGGGTCGTCTTCATGGCCGACGGAAAGATCGTCGAAGAGGCCGTTCCCGACCAGTTCTTCAGCAACCCGCGCAGCGACCGGGCCAAGGACTTCCTGTCGAAGATCCTGCACCACTGACGCACGCGCCACCGCCGCCGGTACCGGCGGGGCCCGTACCACCGGCGCCCACACGACGTGGCGCCCGCACCCACCGGCGCCGGCGCGCCCGGCGGCTGTCGGCCACAAGCAGGTCACGACAGATGACAACAGGTGACAGATGACAGAGATCCACTGTCAACTGTCCATCACTGCCGCGCACTTGACGGCCGCCCGATGACGATCAACGACCAACGACGCAAGGAATGTCCGCCATGATGCTCCGCAAGTACGCCGCCGTCGCGGCGATCGCCGCCCTCGCCCTGACCGCGACCGCCTGTGGCGGCAAGTCCGGCTCCGCGGGCGACAAGCAGGCCGCACAGCCGGGCGCCAGCGACGCGCCGAAGCTTCCGACGTACGCCGTGGCGTCCAACGTCACCCTCGACTCGCCGACCTTCAAGGCGGCCAAGGCCCGCGGCAAGCTCATCATCGGCTCCAAGGCCGACCAGCCCTACCTGGGCTTCGAGGACCAGTCGACGCGTGTGCGGTCCGGCTTCGACGTCGAGATCGCCAAGATGATCGCCGCCGACCTGGGCTTCAAGGACGACCAGATCGAGTGGAAGACCGTCGACTCCGGGGTCCGCGAGACCGCGATCTCCAAGGGCCAGGTCGACTACTACGTCGGCACCTACACGATCAACGACAAGCGCAAGCAGCAGGTCGGCTTCGCCGGCCCGTACTACAAGGCCGGCGCCGACCTCCTCGTCCGCAAGGACGACACGTCGATCACGGGCAAGGAGTCCGTCAAGGGCAAGAAGGTCTGCTCGATCGTCGGCTCCACGCCGCTTCAGGAGATCAAGAAGCCCGAGTACGGCGCCTCCGTGGTCGAGCTCTCCAAGTACTCGGACTGTGTGCAGCAGCTCCTGACCAAGCAGGTCGACGCGGTCACCACCGACGACGCGATCCTCAAGGGCTACGCCGCGAAGAACAAGGGCAAGCTCCGCGTGGTCGGCAAGCCGTTCACCGAGGAGCCGTACGGCATCGGCATGAACAAGGACGACAAGGCGCTGCGCGACTTCGTCGACTCCTCGCTGGAGAAGCACGAGCAGGACGGCACGTACAAGAAGATCTACGACGCGACGCTCGGCCTGTCCGGCTCCACCTACACCGCCCCGCCGACCGTCGTCCGTTACTGACGGTCCCCCGCTCAGCCGTTTGACGCGCCCCGTACCCGGTACGGGGCGCCCCGGCCCTGCCCGACGACCCAGCCGCTGCCCGCCGACGCGGAGACCTCATGAACGTACTGCTCGACCATTTCGCGGAGTTCCGCGACGGCTTCATAGGCACGGTGGAGATCACCGTCGTCAGCTCGGTCATCGCGCTGGTCCTCGGACTGTTGCTCGCCGGTTTCCGGGTCTCGCCCGTGCCGCCGCTGCGGTTCTTCGGCACCGCCTGGGTGACGCTGCTGCGCAACACTCCGCTGACGCTGCTCTTCCTGGTCTCCTTCTTCGTCGTACCGGAGATCTTCTTCCCCGGGATGAGCCCCTTCCTGCTGGGTTCGCTCGCGCTCGGTTTCTACACGGCGTCGTTCGTCTGTGAGGCCGTCAGGTCGGGCATCAGTACCGTGCCGCTGGGGCAGGCGGAGGCGGCCCGTTCCCTCGGCATGAGCTTTCCGCAGACCCTGAGCCTGATCGTGCTGCCGCAGGCGACGCGGACGGTGATCCCGCCGCTGAGCTCCATCTTCATCGCGCTCACCAAGAACTCGGCGATCGCCGGTGCCTTCAGCGTCGCCGAGCTGTTCGGCTGGCAGAAGCTGATGAGCGAGGACGGTTACGCCATCGTGCCCGTCTTCCTCTGGGTCGCCCTCGGCTATCTGATCGTCACCTTCGCGATCAGTGGCCTCTTCCGTCTCCTGGAGCGCCGCATGGAGGTCGCCCGATGAGTGCCAGCGTTCTCTTCGACGCCCCCGGCCCCAAGGCCGTCGTCCGCAACCGGATCTACGCCGTCATCGGCACGGTCGTCCTGATCGGCCTGGTCGTCGTCGCCGTGGTGCGGCTGTCGGACAAGGGCGACCTCGACTACGGCATGTGGGACATCTTCAACTACGCGGGCATCCGGCAGAACATCGCCGACGCGGTCCTCGCCACCTTGAAGGCGTTCGGTCTTGCGGCCGTCGGCTCGCTGGTGCTGGGCGTGCTGCTCGCCGTGGCGCGGATGTCGGATCACAAGCCGGTCCGCTGGGCGGCGACCGCGTTCATCGAGCTGTTCCGTTCCATCCCGCTGCTCATCACGATCTACGGGGTGTGGATAGGGTTCCTCACCGACTACTCGATGTGGGCGCTGGCGCTCGGCCTGTCGATCTACAACGGCTGTGTCCAGGCGGAGGTGCTGCGGGCCGGCGTCAATTCCGTGCCGAAGGGGCAGCGTGAGGCGGCGTACGCGCTCGGCATGAGCAAGACGCAGGTGATGGCCAGTGTCCTGATGCCGCAGGCGGTGCGCGCGATGCTGCCGACGATCATCAGCCAGCTCGTCGTCACCCTGAAGGACACCTCGCTCGGCTTCATCATCCTGTACCCGGAGCTCCTTCAGACGGCCCGTCTGATCGCGAGCAACACGCAGGTCGACGGCGCGTACCCGTATGTGTCGACCATTGTGGTCATCGGCACGATCTATGTGGCGATGTGTCTGTTGCTCGCGGCGCTCGCGACGTGGATCGAGAAGCGCGGGCGGCGGGCGAAGACCGGGATCTCCATGGGCACGGCGGTCGCTCCGGTCACCGCGGCCGGGCCCGCCGCGGTCGTGGCGTCCGAGGGGGCGCTGGGGGCCGATGGGGCGCGTGAAGCGACGAACTGACGGCATATGAGGCAGTGACGTCCGCGTCGCTGCCTCCGTCACTTGACGCAAGCACGCGCAGTGGGTTGCATACGTTCTGTGATCGTGCACCGGGTTCCCCGCGCCACCTGCAAGCCGTCCCGACGTTCACCAGGAGCCACGCCGTGGACCCGGTGATCGTCGTCGGCGCCGGTCCGGTGGGGCTGGTGCTGGCGTTGTCCCTGGCCGCGCAGGGTGTGCCGTCCGTGGTGCTGGACGAGGGGACGGGGTCTCAGGAGCCGCGCCCGGTCCGTACCGTCGTACTGCGCCCGGACACCGCCGCGTTCGTGACGGGTGTGGGGTGCCGGGCCGTGACGGACGACGGCGCCCGCTTCGTGGCGTGGCGGTCGATGCGGCGGGGTCAGCTGTTGCGGCGCGTCGAGTTCGGCGAGGGCCGGGACGGCGGCCCGTCGCCGGTGCATGTGCCGCAGCACGCCCTGGTACGGGGCCTGCGGGCGGCCCTTGCCGCGTCCGGTCTGGTGCGTCTGGTCACGCACAGCCGTCTGGATCGGCTGGAGCAGGACGCTCAGGGCGTGTCCGCCCACACCTCGGGGCCGGGTGCGACGTGGTGGCGCGGCAGCTACGTGGTGGGCTGCGACGGCGCCCGCTCCACGGTCCGCAAGCTGCTCGATGTGCGTTTCGCGGGCCGTACAGCGGTGGAGCGCCAGGCGGTGGTGGCGTTGCGGGCCGAACTGCCCTGGCCCGGTGAGGCGTTGCTGCACCGGCTGCCGCCGTGGCGGGCCGGCGGCGACGAGGTGACGGCGCGTCCTTTGCCGGGCGGGATCTGGCGGCTGGACTGGCTGCTGCCGCCGCGCGCCGAACTGGTCACGCCGGACGCCCTGGTGGGACGGGTCCGGGACACGCTGGGCGGCTGGTGTGACGGCGCGACGCCCCAGTACGACCTGCTCGACACGGGTGTCCACACCGTCCATCACCGGCTGGCCCGGCGCTGGCGGGTGCGGCGGGCGTTCCTGGCCGGGGATGCGGCGCATCTGCTGGGCGCGTTGGGGACGCAGGTCCTGGACGAGGGGCTGCGGGACGCGCAGAACCTGTCGTGGAAGCTGGCCCGGGCGTGGCACGACGGTCCGTGCGAGGCGCTCCTGGACAGTTATCAGACGGAGCGGCGTACGGCGGTGGCGGCCCGGCTGCGGGCGGCCGACCAGTCGTTGCCGGTGCTGCGGGGCGGGGCGGGGCTGCGCGGCTGGATTCCGGGCACCGCGCGGGCTCACGACGCGCTGGTGGCCGATGGGCAGCTGGGGCTTGGTCCGCTCGGGGCGCCCGCGTGCCACCGGGATTCGCCGCTGGCGCCGGAGCCGGCCGAGTCGCACATCGCGGTGGGGACGACGACGGGTGGGCCGGTCTCGGACGTGCGGGTGACGGCTCCCGACGGTTCCGCCGCCGGGCTGTGGGAGCGGCTGGGCAGGGGGAAGCTGCTGGTGGTTCTGGTCGCGCCGGGGACCGCGGTCTGGGACCGTCGTCATTGGCTCACGGCGGGGGTGATGCCCCGCTTGACGGCGGCCGTGTCCGAACTGCCGCTGGACGCCGAGCTGTTGGTGGCCGAGGAGTATCCGGGCGCTCCGGCCCACACCGTCCTCCTCGTCCGCCCGGACGGCCATCTGGCCGCGGCCTTCAACGGCGTACACCCGGCAGAGCTGCACGCGGCCGCGGAGGCGGTACGGGGTGGGGCGGGGCGGGGTGACGACGGGGTACTCGGTGCGGGTGCGACTGCTGGCGCTGGTGGGGCGGGGGGTGTGGGTGCTGGCGTTGGTGCGGGTGGCGGGATTGGTGGTGCCCGGGATACTTCTGGTTCCTCCAGCGCTTCTGGCGCTTCTGGTGCTTCTGGTTCCTCCAGTGCCTCTGGCGCTTCTGGTGCTTCTGGTTCCTCCAGTGCCTCTGGCGCTTCTGGTGCTTCTGGTTCCTCCAGTGCCTCTGGTGCTGCGCAGGTGGGAGAGGTGGTGGGGCGGAGGGCGGAATGAGGTGAGCGGGTGCGCCCGTCCGCCTCCGCCGTCTCCCCATCGTCGCCGGTGGTCTGGCGTGACGGCACCGGGCCGCCTGTCAGCTGCCATCCGTCATCTGCCGGCTGGCTGTCATCTGCCCGCTGTCATCTGCTGTTCGCTGTCTGCTGTCTGCTGTCTGATATCCGTCATCTGAACACCGATTGACCGGCGCGTCCGCTCATGGTCTACTCCGGAGCGTGACCGACACCGATGTGCGCCTGTGGCGGAGGGTCCATATGGACCTCGTCCGCTATGCGGGCTGCGTGTGTCGCCCGTCCTGCTGATTCGCCTTCCCTTCGCGCCGTGCCGCAGCGTCCTCGTGCCGCTGCCGGCTGCTCGCGCGCCTTCGCGAACTCCCTCAGGACGGTCTGCCGTGTCGCACCCCGTAACCACATCTGTCAGCTCTCCCGTGTCCGCCCCCAGCGAGGCGGACCTGCTCGACTTCGCCCAACGTACCGCCGCCGACGCCGCGTTGGTGGCTTCGCTGCCCCTTGACGACGAGGGGCGTACCTGGATCCGGCTCGACGGCCCCGGCGGCAGTGAAGCGTGGCTGATCGGCTGGCCGCCCGGTACCGGTACGGGTTGGCACGATCATGGCGGCTCACACGGCGCCTTCGCCACGGCGGCGGGCGCGCTGCGTGAGGACTCGCTGGCGGCCCGGCTGCCCACGGAGGGCTGGAAGACGCTGGAGCTGGCCGAAGGGGTCGACCGTTCAAGGGAGTTGGGGGCGGGGAGGGGCCGGGCGTTCGGGCCGCACCATGTGCACCAGGTGCGGAACGTGCCCGGGGCCGGGCATGCGATCTCGGTGCACGCCTACTATCCGCCGCTGCCGTTGATCCGGCGGTACAGCCGCACGGGTGCGGTGTTGAGGGTCGAGAAGGTCGAGCGTCCGGAGGACTGGCAGTGAGTACGGAACGTGAGCGGCCGGTGGGGATCGATGAGCTTCTCGACCGGGCTCGGTCGGGGCTCGACCGGCTGTCGCCGCGGGAGGCGTTCGCCGAGGCGGCGGGCGGGGCTCTGGTGGTGGACATCCGGTACGCGGCGTTGCGTGAGCGGGACGGTCTGATCCCGGGGGCTCTGGTGGTCGAGCGCAATGAGCTGGAGTGGCGGCTCGATCCGCTGGGCAGTCATCGCGCTGCCGAGGCCACGGGGCATGGGTTGCGCGTGGTTGTGGTGTGCAACGAGGGGTATGCGTCGTCTCTCGCGGCGGTGTCTCTGCGGCAGTTGGGGCTGTATCGGGCGACTGATCTGATCGGTGGTTTCCAGGCGTGGCGTGCGGAGGGTCTGCCTGTCACGCGTCCGGCGGGCTGACCTGAGGCCGGCCTTGGAGTGCCGGCCGGTGGAGTGCTGATGGCTCAGTTCCCGGCGCCCCTGGCGGGTCGTCCTCGGCAGGGTTCCCCGCCCCAGGCCGGGGGCGGGGAGCCCCGGGGGCCGGGTGTCGCCTGCAGGTCGTGCGGGTCAGGGTTCGTACAGGTCGTCCGCGTCGTCACCTTCCTGCTGGAGCGCTTGGCGGACCACGCGCAGGGCCATGCCCTCCGGGTAGCCCTTGCGGGCGAGCATGCCGGCGAGGCGGCGCAGGCGGCGGTCGCGGTCGAGGCCGCGGGTGGAGCGGAGCTTGCGTGCCACGAGGGCGCGGGCTGTCTCCTCCTCGCGGTCGGAGTCGAGTTGGGCGACGGCTTCGTCGACGACTGTGGCGTCCACGCCTTTGGTGCGCAGTTCGCGTGCCAGGGCGCGGCGGGCGAGGCCACGGCCGTGGTGGCGGGACTCCACCCAGGCGTCGGCGAAGGCCGCGTCGTTGATGAGGCCGACTTCTTCGAAGCGGGAGAGGACTTCTTCGGAGATCTCGTCGGGGATCTCCCGCTTCTTCAGGGCGTCGGCGAGTTGTTTGCGGGTGCGGGGGGTCCCGGTGAGCAGGCGCAGGCAGATGGCGCGCGCCCGCTCAGCCGGGTCCTGTGGCGGCGGTTCCTTCTCGGCTTTGGTCGAGGTGGTGCCGTCGCCCCTGCCGTCCGGGCCGCCCCGTCGGGAGCGGGCCCGCGGGGGGCCCGGTTCCTCGGGGTCGGCCCACTCGGTCCTGCGGGTCACCGCTAGCTCTTGGCAGCGGCGGCCTTGGCCGTCTTGGCCTTGGCGGCGGGGGCGGGCACGGCGGCCGTGTCCGTCGCGGGGGCGGTGTCGGCGGTGGTGGTGTCCTTGACGGATTCGGCGGCCGGGGTTTCCGGTCGGACTCCGACGCCGAGCTTTTCGAGGATCTTCTTCTCGATCTCGTTGGCGAGGTCCGGGTTGTCCTTGAGGAAGTTGCGGGCGTTTTCCTTGCCCTGGCCGAGCTGGTCGCCTTCGTAGGTGTACCAGGCGCCTGCCTTGCGGACGAAGCCGTGCTCGACGCCCATGTCGATCAGGCCGCCCTCGCGGCTGATGCCCTGGCCGTAGAGGATGTCGAACTCGGCCTGCTTGAAGGGGGGTGCGACCTTGTTCTTGACGACCTTGACGCGGGTGCGGTTGCCGACCGCGTCGGTGCCGTCCTTGAGCGTCTCGATCCGGCGGATGTCGAGACGTACGGAGGCGTAGAACTTGAGCGCCCGGCCACCGGTGGTGGTCTCCGGGGAGCCGAACATGACGCCGATCTTCTCGCGGAGCTGGTTGATGAAGATCGCGGTGGTCTTCGACTGGTTGAGCGCGCTGGTGATCTTCCGGAGTGCCTGGCTCATGAGGCGGGCCTGGAGGCCCACGTGCGAGTCACCCATCTCGCCTTCGATTTCCGCGCGCGGCACCAGGGCCGCCACGGAGTCGATGACGATCAGGTCGAGGGCGCCGGAGCGGACCAGCATGTCGACGATTTCCAGTGCCTGCTCGCCGTTGTCGGGCTGCGACAGGATGAGGTTGTCGATGTCGACGCCGAGCTTCTTGGCGTACTCGGGGTCGAGGGCGTGCTCGGCGTCGATGAAGGCCACCGAGCCGCCGAGCTTCTGTGCGTTGGCCACCGCGTGCAGGGTCAGGGTCGTCTTGCCGGAGGACTCCGGGCCGTAGACCTCCACGACGCGGCCGCGCGGCAGGCCGCCGACGCCGAGCGCCACGTCGAGCGCGGTCGACCCGGTGGGGATGACCTCGATGGGCTCATTCGGCCGCTCGCCCAGGCGCATCACCGCGCCCTTGCCGAATTGCCGTTCAATCTGTGCGAGCGCGGCGTCGAGCGCCTTCTCGCGGTCAGTTCCTGCCATGGGTTCCACCCGATTTGCTTGAGTCGATCGCTTCACGTCAAAGACGCTAACCCCTGCCACTGACAATGGGCCCCGGCGTCCTTCCAGCCTGTGGATAACTCCACCGGAAACACGGTGGAACCCGTGTGAACACAGGGCCGGAACCCCATGAGAATGGATGTTCGATTTTCGTGTCAAGCGCACCACGCGGAGCGGAGCGCCTCGCTCCGTCCCGCCGATGCCGTACTTCCCATCATGACAAACCAGGCTTATCGCCCACGACAGTCTGCTGAGCCCGCCGGGCAGGACCGGCGGGCTCAGGGATGCGGCCTCGGATCGACCGCAACACGTCAGTCGATGCAGAACTCGTTGCCCTCGATGTCCCGCATCCCGATGCAGGACTCGTAAAGAGCGCGGTCAGGACGGTGGTTCCGTGGGGGACGCCGCCGTGGCGCCCGTGCCCTGGCCGCGCGGCTGGTGTCTGCCGTGGACCCTCGGGTCGTCCGTGACGGCGTAGCGCTTCACATAGGCGCCGAGGAACGCCTGGAGGGTCGCGACCGCGGGGATCGCGATGAGGGCGCCGACCGCCCCCATGAGCGCGGTGCCCGCGATCACCGAGCCGAAGGCGACGGCGGGGTGGATGTCCACGGTCTTCGCGGTGAGCTTGGGCTGCAGCATGTAGTTCTCGAACTGCTGGTAGATCACTACGAATCCGAGCACCCACACCGCGTACCAGGGGTTCACGGTGAAGGCGAGGAGCATGGGCAGGGCGCCGGCCAGATAGGTGCCGATGGTGGGGATGAACTGGGAGACCAGGCCCACCCAGACGGCGAGGGCCGGGGCGTAGGGCACGCCCAGGATTTGCAGCAGGATGTAGTGCGCGATGCCGGAGATGAGCGCCATGAGGCCGCGCGAGTAGAGGTAGCCGCCGGTCTTGTCGACCGCGATCTCCCAGGCGCGCAGCACCTCGGCCTGGCGGGCGGGGGGCAGTACGGAGCAGATCGTCCGGCGCAGCCGGGGACCGTCGGCGGCGAAGTAGAACGAGAACAGGAAGATCGTCAGGAGCCGGAAGAGGCCGCCCAGGACGGTGGCGGAGACGTCGAGGACGCCGGTGGCGCTGTTCTGGACGTACTTCTGCAGCCAGTCGGAGTGGAGGAGGCTGTCCTGGACCTCGACGCGCGAGAGCTCGGTGTGGAAGGTGTGGTTGACCCAGTTGATCACCGAGTCGAGGTACCTGGGGAACTGTTCGACCATGTCGACGATCTGGCCCGCCAGCATCGAGCCGAGCAGCACGACGAAGCCGACCGTGGCGATCGCCAGGGCGAGGAAGACCAGGAAGGTCGCCAGGCCACGGCGCATGCCGCGGGCCGCCATCCTGCCGACGGCGGGCTCCATGGCGAGCGCCACGAAGAACGCGATCAGGATGTTGATCAGCAGACCGATGAGCTGGTGGAAGGCCCAGCTGCCCAGCTGGAAGCAGGCGTAGAGGGCGAGCACGAGCACGACGGCGCGGGGCAGCCAGCGGGGCATGCGTGCGGGCCCGTCCGCTCCGATGAGCCCCCGTGGGGGCCTGCCGTCGGAGGGCGCACCGCGCCGCGCGCTGTCGGCCCGGCCGGCGCCGGCGTCGGCGTCACGGTCGGCGTCGGTGTCGGCTTCGCGGGCCGCTTCGACTTCGCGGTCGTCAGTGTTGGTCTCGTCAGTCGGTGCCACGGGGCAAGTCTCGCGCATGCGTCCGACAGTGGGTCACCACACCGGTCGTCACCCGGTGCCGGCGTCCAGGGGGCGGCGTTCCCGGAGGGAGGGCGGCGCCCGCGGAGGGCCACCGTTGCGGGGAGCGTCCGGGGGCCCGTGCCCCCGGGCAGCGCCCGGGGATGCCGAGGGCCGGTGCGTCAGCCCGCGCCGTGCCCGTCACTCGAAGGCGTCGTCCGGTGTCAGCGTTTCTCCGCGGGCACGTCCATGGCGGCGCAGACCGCGCGCCAGACGTCCTTGGCCTCCCAGCCCGCGTCGAGCGCCTCGTGCACGGTGCGTCCGCCCAGTGCCGTCATCACATGGTCGCGCGCGAAGGAGTCCGCGTATCCGGCGCCGAAGTGGCCGGCCATCCGCTCCCAGAAAATCGTCAACCGCATGACATCAGTATCCCGCCCCTGGGAGTGCAGCCCGGGCCGTAGGGCTTGCCCGGCGCTCTGCGGGCCCTACCGTCTCAAACATGGCTGGTTCCGGAGCATCCCCCCACTCCCCCGACTCCCCCCACTCACCCGACTCGCCCGAGTCTCCGACGGCGCGCGCCGAGCACTTCATCTGGCTGACGGCCAGGGTGCTCGAACAGCGCCGGTTCGCCTTCCACTTCCTCGGCGGGGACGCCGACGCGGTGGAAACGGCGCTCGGCGCCTACGAGGGCGACGACGGTGGCTACGGTCACGCGCTCGAACCCGATCTGCGCGGTCCCGTCAGTCAGCCCCTGCACACCGCGCACGCGCTGCGGGTCCTGGACTCGGTGGGCCGGCTCGGCGGGCGGCGCGTGGAGCGCGTGTGCCGCTATCTGACGGAGGTCTCCACCAAGGACGGCGCGCTGCCGGCGCTCCACCCCTCCCAGCGCGGCTATCCGGCGGCGCCGTTCGTCCCCGTCGTCGACGATCCGCCGAGCGCGCTGCTGACGACGGGGCCCGTGGTGGGGCTGCTCCACCGCAACCAGGTGTGGCACGCGTGGCTCTTCCGGGCGACCGACTTCTGTTGGGCCGCCGTCGACGCCCTGGAGACATCGCATCCGTACGAGGTGGAGGCGGCGGTCGCTTTCCTGGACGGCGCACCCGACCGCGCACGGGCGGAGCCGGCTGCGGACCGGCTCGGCCGGCTCGTCAGGGAGCAGGGGCTCGCGGTGCTCGATCCGGCGCGGCTCGCCGACTGGCCCCTGTCGCCGGGGTACGCGCCGGGCGAGCACCACTTTCCGCACGACTACGCGCGCGTGCCCGAGTCACTGGCCCGGCGCTGGTTCACCGACGACGAGATGCGGTCCTCGCTTGGTCACCTGGAGGCGGAGCAGCAGGAGGACGGCGGCTGGCCGATCCGCTGGCGGGCGTGGGCGCCGGGCACGGCTCTGGAGGGCCGTCCCCTGGTGACGATCGAGGCGCTGCGTACGCTGCGCGCCTATGGCCGCAGCATCGGCTGACCTCGCGCTTTGTTCCGGCCGGCCGTGCGGGGTACCGGCCGGTGCGGGATACGGGCCGGTGCGGGTCGGCCGCCTCAGCCGCCCAGGGCCCGTACGCCCGCGGTGACCAGTACGGCGGCGCCGACGATCACAAGGAACGGGGCGCGGGCCAGGAGGGCGACGGCGGCCGCGGCGAGCCCGGCGGCGCGGGCGTCCAGCTCGACGTGGGGGCCGGTGCTGAAGGTCTGCTGGGCGGTGAGTGCGGCGAGCAGCGCCACGGGCAGCAGCGCGGCGAGCCGTCTGACCAGGGGGCGCTCCAGGGTGCCCGCGGGGACGAGCAGGCCGAGGAGTTTGACGAGGTAGCAGCCGACGGCGGTGGCCGTGATGGCGATCCAGATGGTCAACGTGGGCCTCCCTTGGCCGAGTTCCCGTTCGCGGGGTGGTGTGGGTACTCGTCTGCGGTGTCCGGCCCCGCGGTGCGCGGGGCCCTCGCGCCGGCGCGTCCTTGGAGGAGGAGCACGACCGGTGCGGCGAGCGCGGCGGCCAGGACGGGCACTCCGGCGGGCAGCACCGGCAGGAGGCCGAGGACGAGGGCGACGGCGAGGGCGGCCGTGACGCGTTCGGTGGTGGTCTTGAGCATCGGGGCGAGCAGGGCGAGGAAGACGGCGGGGCCCGCGGCGTCGAGTCCCCAGGCATCGGTGTCGCCGAAAGCCCGGGTGCCGAGGGCGCCGGCGAACGTGGTGAGGTTCCACAGCGCGTAGAGGCTGAGGCCGGTGACGGTGAAGCCGATCCGTGCGGCTCTGCGGGTCGGCTGGGCGAGGGTGACGGCGGTGGTTTCATCGATCACCCATTGGGCGGCGAAGGGCCGCACTGGTTTGGGCAGGGCGAGGAGGTGTGACAGGCGCAGTCCGTAGAAGGCGTTGCGTACGCCGAGGAAGAAGGCGCCGGCTGCCGCGGTGTACGGGTTCCCGCCGGCTGCGAGCGCGCCGACGAGCGCGAACTGGGAGGCGCCGGTGAAGACGAGCAGGCTGAGCGCGCAGGTCTGAAGGAGGCTGATACCGGACCCGGCGGAGGTCACGCCGAAGGCCAGGCCGGAGAGACCGACGGCGACGCCGACCCCGAGCGCGTCACGGACGACGGCCGCGTCCGGCCGTCCGGCGGTCTCGGTGATGTCGGCGGACTCGGCGGACTCGGCGGACTCGGCGGCAGGATTGGGCCGACGGGCGGTCTTGGCGACCGGACCAGGTCGGTCCGCATCGGCGACCGTCTCGGCAACCGTGCCGGGCCGGCCCGTGGTCTCGGCGGCCGCGTCGGGCCGGTCGGTGGTGGTCGCGGTCGGTTCGGTGGGGTGCGCGGCTGTGCTGCCGGGGTTGGCGGGTATGTGCGGGGGTGCTGTCTGTTCTGCTGCCACGCCGTGGACGTTAGAAGAAGGCGGTGTCCCCGTCTTGTACGTTCTTGCACGCTCTCGCCCGCTCGCGGCGATAGGCGCCCGGTGTGACGCCGACGATGCGGGTGAAGTGGCGGTTGAGGTGGGGCTGGTCGCTGAAGCCCACGGCGGCGGCGGTCTCGGCGGGGGCGGTCCCGTCGTCCAGGAGGAGGCGGGCGCGGCGTACGCGCTCGCCGGTCAGCCAGGTGTGCGGCGGCAGCCCGTACTCCGCTTTGAAGGCGCGCAGCAGCGCGAAGGGGCTGGTGTCGAGTTCCCTGGCGAGTTGTTCGAGGGAGGGGGGTGCGGTGAGCCGCTGCTCCAGGAGCTGGCGGGCCGCGGCGGCCGCGGCGGCGCCCGCCGACCGGGGTGTCCGTTCGGGCAGGGCGTGGCCGTGGCGGCGCAGCAGCCGGGCGACGGCGATGCGGAACACGGTGTCGGCGGCGAGCGCGTTGCCGTGTTCGGCGGCGCGGTGCACGTCCTGGACCAGCAGGGCGGTGTCGGGGTCCTCGACGATGGTCTCGGCGAATCCGGGGGTGCCGCGCAGGGTGGTGGTCTCCGCGGCGATGTCGGTGATCAGCCGGGCCGAGGGGTAGAGCGTGGCGTAGGTCCAGCCTTCGGGGGTTCCGGCGTGGGCGGCGTGCGGGACCTCGGGGTTGATCATGACGACGGTGCCGGGGCGCGCCCGGATCGTTTCGCCGGGCAGGACGACGTCCTCGATGCCGGTGCGTACGGCGCCGAACACGAACCCTTCGTGGGCGTGGCGGGGGAAGGTGTGGCGGACGTATCGGGCGCGGAGCAGGTCGAGGCCGGGCAGCTCGGCGTGC
Organism: Streptomyces sp. NPDC048361; assembly: GCF_040651795.1. Lineage (NCBI taxonomy): Bacteria > Bacillati > Actinomycetota > Actinomycetes > Kitasatosporales > Streptomycetaceae > Streptomyces > Streptomyces sp. NPDC048361. Next base: position 26,032 of record NZ_JBEZKW010000025.1, on the reverse strand, counting down.
TGCCAGTGCCGCGCCCATTCCTCGCCCGCGTCCGCTTCGACTCCGCCCACACCGTCATTTTCGCAGCTCCGGGCCATTGTCAGTGGCGGGGTGCACGATGGGGACCATGGCACGGACAGCGCTGGACTCCTTCTCGCCCGCGACGCGCGGCTGGTTCACGGGGGCTTTCACCGCGCCCACCGCGGCGCAGGAGGGCGCCTGGCGGGCGATCGGGGAGGGTTCGGACGTCCTGGTGGTCGCGCCGACCGGCTCCGGCAAGACGCTTGCCGCGTTTCTCGCCGCGCTGGACCGGCTGGCGGCGGTTCCTGCGCCCGCCGAGGCGAAGAAGCGCTGCCGGGTGCTGTACGTGTCGCCACTCAAGGCGCTCGCGGTCGATGTGGAGCGCAATCTGCGGTCGCCGCTGACGGGGATCCGCCAGGAGTCGGTGCGGCTGGGGCTGCCGGAGCCGGAGGTGCGGGTCGGTATCCGTTCGGGTGATACGCCGCCCGCGGAGCGCCGGGCGCTGTCCACGCGGCCGCCGGACATTTTGATCACCACGCCGGAGTCGCTGTTCTTGATGCTGACGTCCGCGGCGCGTGAGGCGCTCACGGGTGTCGAGACGGTGATCCTGGACGAGGTGCACGCGGTGGCCGGCACCAAGCGGGGGGCTCATCTGGCGCTTTCGTTGGAGCGGTTGGACGAGTTGCTTCCCAGGCCGGCGCGCCGGATCGGCCTGTCGGCGACGGTGCGTCCGGTGGATGAGGTGGCGCGGTATCTGTCGCCGCAGCGCAAGGTCGAGATCGTGCAGCCGCCGTCCGCCAAGGAGTTCGACCTGTCGGTGGTCGTGCCGGTGGAGGACATGGCTGAGCTGGCGGGTGCTCCGGCGGCCGACGCCGACGAGGGGGCGGAGAAGCCGTCGATCTGGCCCCATGTCGAGGAGCGCATCGTCGACCTGGTGCAGGCGCACCGCTCGACGATCGTGTTCGCCAACTCGCGTCGGCTCGCGGAGCGTCTGTGCAACCGGCTCAACGAGATCGCCTACGAGCGGGCCATGGGTGCGCCGTTGCCGGAGGCGCATGCGCCGGCGGATCTGATGGGTGGTTCGGGTGCGGCGGTGGGGGCGCCCGCGCTGCTGGCCAAGGCGCACCACGGTTCGGTCTCCAAGGAGCAGCGGGCCGTCGTCGAGGAGGACTTGAAGGCGGGCCGGATTCCGGCGGTGGTGGCGACGTCCAGTCTTGAGCTGGGTATCGACATGGGCGCGGTGGATCTGGTGGTGCAGGTCGAGTCGCCGCCTTCGGTCGCGTCGGGGTTGCAGCGCGTGGGCCGGGCGGGGCACCAGGTGGGTGCCGTCTCCACGGGGGTGGTCTTCCCCAAGTACCGGGGGGATCTGGTGCAGTCGGCGGTGGTGACGGAGCGGATGCGGTCGGGGGCGATCGAGTCGTTGCGCATTCCGTCCAATCCGCTGGATGTGCTGGCTCAGCAGCTGGTCGCGATGACGGCGCTCGACACGTGGCAGGTGGATGATCTGCTGGCTCTGGTGCGGCGGGCCGCGCCGTTCGCCGCGCTTCCGGAGTCGGCGTTCACGGCCGTTCTGGACATGCTGGCGGGCCGCTATCCCTCCGACGCGTTCGCGGAGCTGCGTCCGCGGGTGGTGTGGGACCGGGTGGGGGGCACGGTCACCGGCCGTCCCGGGGCGCAGCGGCTCGCCGTCACTTCGGGCGGCACCATTCCCGACCGGGGCCTGTTCGGTGTCTTCCTCGCGGGGTCGGATCCGAAGAAGGGCGGCGGCCGGGTCGGGGAGCTCGACGAGGAGATGGTGTACGAGTCGCGGGTGGGTGATGTCTTCACGCTGGGCACCACGTCGTGGCGGATCGAGGACATCACCCGTGACCGGGTCCTGGTGTCGCCTGCGCCGGGGGTGCCGGGCCGGTTGCCGTTCTGGAAGGGGGACCAGCTGGGCCGCCCGCTCGAACTGGGCCGTGCGCTGGGCGCGTTCTTGCGTGAGGTCGGCTCGATGGCTCCGGACGACGCGAGGCTGCGTCTGCTGAGTGCGGGGCTCGACGCGTGGGCGGCGGACAATGTGATCGGCTATCTCGACGAGCAGCGCCGTGCCTGTGGTCACATTCCCGATGACCGTACGATCCTGGTTGAGCGGTTCCGTGACGAGCTGGGTGACTGGCGTGTCGTCATCCACTCCCCCTTCGGTGCGCAGGTCCATGCCCCCTGGGCGCTGGCGCTCGGCGCGCGGCTTGCCGAGCGGTACGGCATGGACGCGCAGGTGATGCACGCGGACGACGGCATCGTGCTGCGGCTGCCGGACGCCGACATGATGGGTCTCGATCTCCTCGATCAGGATCCGGCGCATCTCGATGCCACGTACGACAGTGAGCAGGCGCCCGTGGGGGCGGCGGACACGGTCTTCGACAAGGGCGAGATCGAGCAGATCGTCACGGACCAGGTGGGCAGCTCGGCGCTGTTCGCGTCCCGGTTCCGTGAGTGTGCCGCGCGGGCGCTGCTGTTGCCGCGGCGCAGCCCCGGCAAGCGGACGCCGTTGTGGCAGCAGCGGCAGCGGGCTGCTCAACTGCTCCAGGTGGCGAGCGAGTTCGGGTCGTTCCCGATTGTCCTGGAGGCGGTCCGCGAGTGCCTCCAGGACGTGTTCGACGTGCCTGGTCTGACCGAGCTGATGGGTGATCTCGAAGCGCGCAGGGTGCGTCTGGTGGAGGTCACCACACCGGAGCCTTCGCCGTTCGCCCGCTCCCTGCTGTTCGGTTATGTCGCGCAGTTCCTGTACGAGGGTGATTCGCCGCTGGCCGAGCGGCGGGCCGCGGCGCTCTCCCTCGACTCGCGGCTCCTTGCCGAGCTGCTCGGTCAGGCGGAGCTGCGGGAGCTGCTGGACGCCGATGTCCTGGCCGAGCTGGAGCAGGAGCTTCAGTGGCTCACCGAGGACCGCCGCATCAAGGACGGTGAGGGCGTCGCCGATCTCCTGCGGGTCCTCGGGCCGCTCACCGACGCCGAGTTGACGGCCCGGGGCGCCGGGCCCGGCTGGGCGCGCGAGCTGGAGGCGGCGCGCCGCGCGTTGCGGGTACGGATCGCCGGCACCGACCACTGGGCGGCGATCGAGGACGCGGGGCGGTTGAGGGACGCGCTCGGCACGGCCCTTCCGGTGGGTGTGCCCGAGGCGTTCACCGAGCCGGTGAAGGATCCCCTGGGTGATCTGCTGTCGCGTTACGCGCGCACGCACGGCCCGTTCACGTCGGCGGCCGCCGCAGCCCGGTTCGGGCTCGGTGCGGCGGTCACGGACGGCGCGCTGCAGCGTCTCGCGGCGTCGGGGCGGGTCGTGCAGGGCGAGTTCCATCCGGCGGGCATCGGGCAGGAGTGGTGCGACGCGACGATTCTGCGCAGGCTGCGGCGCCGTTCGCTTGCGGCGCTGCGCCAGGAGCTGGAGCCGGTGCCGCCCGCGGCGCTCGCCAGTTTCCTCCCTCCGTGGCAGCACGTGGGGGGCAGCGCCCTGCGCGGCATCGACGGTCTCGCGCGGGCCGTGGAGCAGTTGCAGGGGGCTGCCGTGCCGGCGTCCGCGCTGGAGAAGCTGATCCTGCCGTCGCGGGTGTCCAACTACAGCGCGGCCCTGCTGGACGAGCTGACCACCACCGGTGAGGTGGTGTGGGCGGGGGCCGGCGCGCTGCCCGGCAAGGACGGCTGGCTCTCCCTCTATCTCGCCGACACGGCTCCGCTTCTTCTGCCGCCCGCCCATCCGCTGGAGCTGACCGCGCTCCACGAGTCGGTGCTCACCGCGCTGGCGCCGGGCTATGGCTTGTTCTTCCGTCAGCTCGCCGACCAGGTCCGTGCGACCACCCACCCGGAGGCGAGCGACCCTCAACTCGCCGACGCGATCTGGGACTTGGCGTGGTCGGGGCGGCTCACCAACGACACCCTGGCGCCGCTGCGCTCGGTGCTGGGCTCGGGGCGCACCGCGGGGTCGACCGCGCACCGCGCCAAGCGGCCCGTGCCGCGCGGCCGTTACGGCACCCTGGCGTCGGCCGCCCGCACCGCGTCGCGTACGGGGCCGCCGACGGTGTCGGGCCGATGGTCGCTGCTGCCGCCCCGCGAACCCGACCCCACCCATCGCGCCCATGCGCTGGCCCGCGCCCTGCTGGACCGGCACGGCGTGGTCACCCGGGGCGCCGTGCAGGCCGAGGGGGTGGAGGGCGGCTTCTCGGCGACGTACCGGATTCTCGCCGCGTTCGAGGACAGCGGTCAGGCCCGGCGGGGCTATGTGGTCGAGGGGCTCGGTGCCGCCCAGTTCGCGATGGACGGCGCGGTGGACCGGCTCAGGGCGGCCGCCACCGCGCGGGACCGGGGCAGCGACGCGGGGACCGCTCCGCAGGCGATCGTCCTGGCGGCCGCGGACCCGGCCAATGCGTACGGTGCGGCCTTGCACTGGCCCGAGCCGCCGGGCGGCGCCGGGCACAAGCCGGGCCGCAAGGCGGGCTCGATGGTCGTCCTGGTCGACGGGGAGCTCGTGCTGTATCTGGAGCGCGGCGGCAAGTCCCTGCTCGCCTGGGCGAGCGATCCGGACAGTCCGGCGCTGACCGCCGCGGCGGGATCCCTAGCGGCGGCCGCACGGGCCGGGCGGCTCGGCACGGTCACCGTGGAACGGGCCAACGGCGACCCCGCGCTGACCTCGCCGCTCGCCCGCCCTCTGGAGGCGGCGGGCTTCGTCGCAACCCCGAAGGGCCTGCGGCTGAGACCCTGACCCACCGAAAACGGCCCCGCCCGGGGCTGCACCACGCCGGGGACGGCCCCCGTCCTGCCGGGGCGGCTCTGCTGCCCCGGCACGTCAGACAGCAGAACCGGGCCCCCGCATTACGTCAGGACGGCGGGCCGCGCGCCCGTATCCCCGGCACAATTGACCCATGCCCGAAGGCGACACCGTCTACCAGGCCGCGCGGCGGCTGCACACAGCGCTGGCCGGTCAGGTCCTCACCCGCTCCGATCTGCGGGTGCCGCGGTTCGCCACGGCGGATCTGACCGGGCGGAACGTGCTCGATGTGACCCCGCGCGGCAAGCACCTCCTGACGCGGATCGAGGGCGGGCTCACCCTGCACTCCCACCTTCGGATGGACGGCTCGTGGCGGATCTTCGCACCTGGTGAGCGCTGGAACGGCGGCCCCGCGTTCCAGATCCGGGCGATCCTGGGGAACGCCGGGCACACGGCCGTCGGCTATCGGCTGCCCGTGCTCGAACTGCTCCGCACCACGGACGAGGCGAAGGCGGTCGGCCATCTCGGCCCCGATCTGCTCGGCCCCGACTGGGATCCGGACGCCGCCCTGCGCAACCTCCTCATGGATCCCGCCCGGCCCGTCGGCGAGGCCCTGCTCGACCAGCGCAACCTGGCCGGGGTCGGCAACGTGTTCAAGTCGGAGATCTGCTTCGCACTGCGCATCGTGCCCTGGCTGGCGATCGGCGAGGTGCCCTCCCCCGAACGCCTCGTGGCCACCTCGAAGCAGCTCCTTGAGGCGAACAAGGACCGGCCGGTCCGTCAGAAGTTCATCTACGGCCGTGCGGGCCGACCGTGCCCGCGCTGCCGCACCCCCATCCGCACCGCCGCGCAAGTCGACCCGTCCGGCCGCGAACGCCCCACGTACTGGTGCCCCAAGTGCCAGCCCGCACCGGCCCTTTGACACCCGAGGCAGCCCTGGCTCACACCGGCCCTTTGACGCCCCAGGCAGCCCTGGCACACCGGCCCTTTGACGCCCCAGACGCCCTGGCACACCGGCCCTTGGCGCCCGAAGGAACCCTGGTCCGCACCCACCTGGTCTGCTCAGCGCCGGCCGGCGCGCACCGCCCCGGCCGGCGCTCGCAGACCCCGGCCGGCCCGCCCCACCTCACGGCAACACGCCACCCCACCCGCACCAACACCTGCCGTACCCCACACGCTTATTGACGACCCGTCAGGTCTGGTCGTACCGTCCCGGCATGGCTCTCACGGCGTACGACCTCAGTGGGCGCGCGGCCTTCGTCACCGGGGCGGCCAGCGGGATCGGTCGGGCGAGTGCTCAGCTTCTCGCGGAGGCCGGTGCGCTCGTGCACTGCGCGGACCGCGACGAGGTGGGTCTGGCCGAGACCCGGGCACTGATCACCAAGGCGGGTGGCACCGCGTACGTCCACGTGCTCGACGTCGCCGACCGCGCCCAGGTCAAGGCCGCCGTGGAAACCGCAGGTCCGGTCCACGTCCTGGCCGCGATCGCCGGCGTCATGCATACGAGTTCGGTCCTCGACACCGAGGACGACGACTTGGACCGGGTGCTTGCCGTCAACTTCCGCGGCGTGCTCCACGCCTGCCAGGAGACGGCCCGCACGATGATCGCGCACGGCATCCGCGGCTCCCTCGTGACGATGGCGTCGGGGGCCATGGACTCCGCGCGGCCGGGTCTGTTCTGCTACAGCGTCTCCAAGGCCGCGGTGGTGCAGCTCACCAAGACGCTCGCCTCGGAGCTCGGACCGTACGGGATCCGCGTCAACGCCGTGGCCCCCGGATGGGTCCGCACCCCGATGACCGACCAGCACGCGGCCGAACAGCAGGAGCAGGTCGAGTGGATGATGGTGCGGCTCTCCCCGCTCGGCACGGTCGGCCGGCCCGAGGACATCGCTCACGCCGTGCTGCATCTCGCGGCGGACGCCTCGTCGTTCACGACGGGCCAGATTCTCCGTCCGAACGGCGGCGTCGCGATGCCCTGGTAGAGCGCGGCCCCTTCCTGGGGCGCGATCCCGTGGCCGGCAGGGCCGCCACATGCACCGGCAGCAGGCTCAGCCCCCAGCCGCCGGCGACCATCGCCCCTTCGACGAACCCCGTCTGGCCGGGCACCAGCACGAGGCGCAGCACGGCCCACCACCACAGCGCCGCAACAACCAGCGCCGGCACCCAACGCACCGCCACCGTCATGGGCCGCCTCCTCGGGCCGACGCTAGACCGCCGGGTAACCCGCCGGGAGGGCGCACCGGGTGCAGGCCCGGCGCGCTCCACGTCCCCCACGCTTCACTGCGAACGTCCCCGCCCTTGCGGGGCATGCCCTCCTGGGGCTTAACGCTCCCGTCCGCCCGAGCGGAACCCTTCCGGCCGCCCGAGCGGAACGCTCCGTCCGCCCGAGCGCCACGCTCCCGTCCTGGCGAGCGGAACGCTCACCTCTGCGCGCGGCCCGGCCCCGGATTACCTTCTGCGGCTCATCTCACCGCCGACTCAGGCGCCTCCGCCCAGGTCGGTCTCCCCCGGGCGGCCACCACGCAGCCGGCCACCGCGCAGGAGGCCACCGCGCAGGAGGCCACCGCGCAGGAGGCCGTCCCTTAGACAGTCTCCGCGCAGGCGGCCATCCCTCAGACAGTCTCCGCCTGGAACATCCACGCGTGCTTCTCCAGGTCGGCGGTGAGGCCGATGAGGATGTCCTGGGTGATCGGGTCGGGCTCATCGGTCGCCGAGATGCGCTCGCGCATCCGGCCGATGACCACGCCGAGCGCGTCCACGAGAACCTTCACGGCGTCGGTGTCCTTGATCCAGCCCTCCGGGACGGTGGTGATCGCGCTCGACTTCGCCACGGTGACGGCTCGCCCGTCGGGGCTGACTCCGATGGCCGAGGCGCGCTCGGCGACGGTGTCCGAGTGGAGCCGTGCGGTGGTGACGACCTCGTCGAGCTGGAGGTGGACGGAGCGGAAGCGTGGGCCCACCACGTTCCAGTGCACCTGCTTGGCCACCAGCGACAGGTCGACGAGGTCCACCAGCGCCCCCTGCAGAGCGTCGCCGACCACCTTGAGGTCGGCGTCGGACAGCGGGCTCTTGATGTAGGACATGCTCTTCCTCCACATGGACGGAACACACTCGGACGCGACGCACTCGGACCGAACACTCAGCCCGGGACGCTCTCCGGACGGAAGCTCTCCGGACGGAAGCTCCCGGGCCGCTCGCAGTCGCAACGCCACCCACTCGAACGAACCGCCCGCGGCGCCCTCCACGAGAGGGAATACGCGTACGGAACATCCGTAACATCCGGACGTTTGCGCGATCTCCTACCACCCTGCCACAGAAGCCCCATATAGGGCGCGCCGGGGCAGGCGGGGGAAAAGGGCTGAGCCCCGCCGGTCACCATGTGACCGGCGGGGCTCAGTACAAGCCTGTGCGCGTACCTGGGGGTCAGGCCGCGACGACGTCCACCGCTTCCGCGGGCGCCTTGATCGTCACCCGCTCGGTCGGCACACCGGTCACCGACGTCACGGAGATCGAATTGAGCATCGGACGTACCGGCGCACGCACCGGCACCGGGTCGCTCGCTGCCGCAGAGGCAGCGAGTTCGGCGAGTGCCAGCTCGTCGCTCACTTCCCGCATGAGCTCGGACATCCGTACGTCAAGCGCGTCGCAGATCGCGGAGAGCAGTTCGGAGGATGCCTCCTTCTGCCCCCGCTCCACCTCGGAGAGATAGCCGAGTGAGACTCGGGCGGACGAGGAGACTTCGCGCAGAGTACGGCCCTGGCGCTGGCGCTGCCGACGCAGCACGTCACCCAGCAGGCGACGGAGCAGAATCATCGGTGGCTCCCTCCTCGGACCGCGTAGCCGCATCCTTCACGCCCCACCGTACCGCCTCGCGCCGCGGCCGTGCGGGGAGCGATGTCGTGTTCACTCAGGGCTGCAAACATCAAATCCCCCCGTTCTGTTCCGTATCCTGTGCCCGCCCAGCCTTGCGGAGTTCACTGGAGAGCAGTTCGAGCACGCTGCGTACACTCTCCTTACGGATTTCCGCCCGGTCGCCGTTCAACCTCAATGCGAGGGTTTTGTTCGACCCCGCGGGGCCAACGGCCGAAACGTATACCGTGCCGACCGGCTTTCCGTCCTGTGGTTCGGGGCCCGCGACCCCCGTCGTCGCGATGCCCCAGCTCGCGCCGAGCGCCTCGCGCACCCCCGCCGCCATCTGCAGCGCGACGTCGGGATCGACCGCTCCGCGCTGGTCCAGAAGAGCCCCGTCCACGCCGAGGACGGTGTGCTTGAGTGCGGTGGCGTACGCCGTGACGGAGCCGCGGAAAGCGTGCGAGGCGCCGGGCACGGAGGTCAGTTCCGCGGCCACGAGGCCGCCCGTCAGGGACTCCGCGACCGCGAGCGTCTGCTCACGCTCCGTGAGCAGGCGCAGGACCCGCGCCGCTTCGCTCACGACCCCGGTCGCCCGTCGGCGCGTTGCGCGGCGAGCCCCTGACGCCTCAGCACGATCGCCTGGCGCACGTAGTCGAGCCCCGTGACGACCGTGAGCACGACGGCGAGCGCCATGACCCAGAACCGCAGGGTCGCCAGCGGGCCGGTCAGGGCGAGGACGTACATGCCGGTCGCGGTGCCCTGGGCGAGGGTCTTGAGCTTGCCGCCGCGGCTGGCCGGAATCACTCCGTGCCGGATGACCCAGAAACGCATGAGCGTGATGCCCAGTTCCCGGAAGAGGATGACGCCGGTGACCCACCAGGGCAGGTCGCCGAGGAGGGAGAGGCAGATCAGCGCGGCACCCATGATCGCCTTGTCGGCGATGGGGTCGGCGATCTTCCCGAAGTCGGTGACCAGGTTGTACGTGCGTGCCAGATGGCCGTCGAAGATGTCTGTGATCATGGCGACGGCGAAGGCCGCCCAGGCCCAGGCCCGCATCCCCGGGTCGTATCCGCCGTCCGCGAGCAGCAGCATCACGAAGCCCGGCACGAGTACGAGCCGGATCATGGTGAGGATGTTGGCGATGTTCCAGAGGCTGGCCTGGTTGACGGCCGCAGCACCCAGCTTGCCGCCGGGCGCCGGCGCAGGGCCGGTACCGCCCGCCGTCGACGCCGGGACTCCGGTCATCTGCCCGCCTCCTCAACCCCGCCAAGCAACTCGACCACGAGGTCGACACCTTCGGTGGCTACCACCTTCGCCTCGACGATACGGCCGGGCGCAAGTCCCGCGCGCTCGGTGAAGATCACTTGGCCGTCGGTCTCGGGGGCCTGGTGCTCGGCGCGGCCGATCGCGCCGTCCTCGTCGTCGATGCTCTCGACCAGGACGCGCACGGTGTCGCCGATGCGCTCCTCGGCGCGCTGCGCGGTGAGTTCCTCGGCGAGGCGCGACAGGTGGGCCAGGCGTGCGGCGATGGTGTCGTCGTCGAGCTTGTTGTCGTAGCCGAGCGCTTCGGTGCCCTCTTCGTCGGAGTAGCCGAAGACGCCGATGGCGTCGAGGCGGGCCGCGGTGAGGAAGCGTTCCAGCTCCTTGAAGTCCTCCTCGGTCTCTCCGGGGAAGCCGACGATGAAGTTGGAGCGCACACCGGCGGTGGGGGCCTTGGCGCGGATGGTGTCGAGCAGTTCGAGGAAGCGCTCGGTGTCACCGAAGCGGCGCATGGCGCGCAGCACGGCGGGCGCGGAGTGCTGGAAGGAGAGGTCGAAGTACGGCACGACCTTGTCGGTCGAGGTGAGGACGTCGATGAGGCCGGGCCGCATCTCGGCGGGCTGGAGGTAGCTGACCCGGACCCGTTCGATGCCGTCGACGGCGGCGAGTTCGGGGAGCAGGGTTTCCAGGAGTCGGATGTCGCCGAGATCCTTGCCGTAGGAGGTGTTGTTCTCGGAGACGAGCATGACCTCCTTGACGCCCTGTTCGGCGAGCCAGCGAGTCTCGCCGAGGACGTCGCTGGGGCGGCGCGAGATGAACGAGCCGCGGAAGGAGGGGATCGCGCAGAACGAGCAGCGGCGGTCGCAGCCGGAGGCCAGCTTCACGGAGGCGACGGGGCTGGTGTCGAGCCGGCGGCGCAGCGGCGCGCGGGGCCCGGAGGCGGGCGCGAGGCCTTCGGGGAGGTCCTCGGGCGGGGTGTCCTGGGCGTGCCCGGGCAGCGCCACGTCGGGGGCGCTCTGGCGCTCGGTGGGGCTGATGGGAAGCAGCTTGCGCCGGTCGCGGGGGGTGTGCGAGGCGTGGATGCCGCCGTTGAGGATGGTCTGGAGGCGGTCGGAGATGTCGGCGTAGTCGTCGAAGCCGAGGACGCCGTCGGCTTCGGGGAGCGCCTCGGCGAGGTCCTTGCCGTACCGCTCGGCCATGCAGCCGACCGCGACGACGGCCTGGGTCCTGCCGTGGTCCTTCAGGTCGTTGGCTTCGAGGAGGGCGTCGACGGAGTCCTTCTTGGCGGCTTCGACGAATCCACAGGTGTTGACGACGGCGACGTCCGCGTCCGATGCGTCCTCGACGAGCTCCCAGCCGTCCGCTGCCAAGCGGCCTGCGAGCTCCTCCGAGTCCACCTCGTTACGGGCGCAGCCAAGAGTGACAAGGGCGACGGTGCGGCGTTCGGGCATGGACTCAAGACTACTTTGTCCTGGCCCACGCCCCCGCCGCGAGGGTCGTGGGCCCGGGGATCATCCGACCTGGGGGTCGCCCTTGGTGTAGCTGAGGCGTTCGACCTGGCCGTCGTCGAACTTGCTCTCGATCTTCTTGCCGTTGACGTAGAGCTCGATCGCCCCGGCGTTTCCGAGGATCAGGTCGACCTTCTCGGCGTCCTGGAACGTCTGGGCGTCGCCCTTCTGGAGCAGGCCGTCGAAGAGCATCTTGCCGTTGTGGTCCTTGGCCGAGATCCAGCTCTTGTCGTTGACCGCGGTGACCTTGACGGTGACCTTGTCGGCGGGGACGGCCGCGATCGCACTGTCGGAGGGGGTCGGGGTGGGGGTGGGGACGGCGGGCTTGGACGGGGTGGGGCTGGCCGCCTGCTTGCTGGGCTTCTGCTGGGCGGGGCCTTCGGCGACCGAGGAGTGGCTCTTGCCCTTGTCGTTGCCGCTGAACATGGTGAAACCGACAAAGCCGACGACCACCACGATCGCGGCGACCATGGCGGCGGTCCAGTTGGGGCGCCTGGGCTCGGGGCGGATCCGCTCCGCGTCGAACAGAGGCGCGGCGGGCGTGGGCGCGGGGCGGCCGCCGTGATCGTCGTCGTACTGGGCGACCAGCGGGGCGGGGTCGAGGCCGACGGCCTGGGCGAACGTGCGGATGTGGCCGCGGGCGTACACGTCGCCGCCGCAGCGCGAGAAGTCGTCCTCTTCGATCGCGTGCACGATGGGGATGCGCACCCGGGTGGAGGAGCTGACCTCGTCGACCGTCAGGCCGGCGGCGATGCGGGCCTGCTGGAGTGCGCGACCGATCGACGGCCCGTCGTTTGCGATCGCCGGCCCGTCGTCTTCGATCGAAGGCCGGTCGTCTTCGGGAGAGTTGCCGATGGACACGGGGGCGCCTTTCGAGCGTGAGCCACCTGCTGGGTGTTCAGTCTAGGGGGGGTAGGAAAGCGTGGGGCAACCGGGAGCGCGGACTTTGTACGCCATCGGTATGGCCGGTGCCCCTGACGGCGGGGCGGCGACCACATGTGCTTCCACGTCTTCCTCAACTTGACGTACGGCCAGGGGAAACGGTTGCCCTGTCATCCCGTACGAGTGCTGTTTGGGCCGGTCGGCCGTCGGCCGACCGGGTCGCCGCGTACCGGCCCGGCCGGTAGGCGGTGCCCCGGGTCTTCGCCGGGATCGTCGCCGCACACACTCAGGGAGCCTCCCCCCGGATCACGGCGAGCACGCCATCGAGTTCGTCCGGCTTGACCAGAACATCGCGGGCCTTGGAGCCCTCGCTGGGGCCGACGATGGAGCGCGACTCCATCAGGTCCATCAGCCGGCCGGCCTTGGCGAAGCCGACGCGCAGCTTGCGCTGGAGCATCGAGGTGGAGCCGAACTGCGTGGACACCACAAGTTCGGCGGCCTGGCACAGCAGGTCCAGGTCGTCGCCGATCTCCTCGTCGATCTCCTTCTTCTGCTTGGTGCCGACCGTGACGTCGTCGCGGAAGACGGGCGCCATCTGGTCCTTGCAGTGCTGGACGACGGCCTGGATCTCGTCCTCGGTGACGAAGGCGCCCTGGAGCCGGGTCGGCTTGTTCGCGCCCATCGGCAGGAAGAGCCCGTCGCCCTTGCCGATGAGCTTCTCGGCGCCGGGCTGGTCGAGGATGACCCGGCTGTCGGCGAGCGAGGACGTCGCGAAGGCGAGGCGTGAGGGGACGTTCGCCTTGATCAGGCCGGTGACGACGTCGACGGACGGCCGCTGGGTGGCGAGCACCAGGTGGATGCCGGCGGCGCGGGCCAGCTGGGTGATGCGGACGATCGCGTCCTCCACGTCGCGCGGCGCGACCATCATCAGGTCGGCGAGCTCGTCGACGATCACCAGGAGGTACGGATACGGGGTGAGCTCGCGTTCGCTGCCCTCGGGCAGCTTCACCTTGCCGCTGCGGATGGCCGCGTTGAAGTCGTCGATGTGGCGGAACCCGAACGCGGCGAGGTCGTCGTAGCGCAGGTCCATTTCGCGCACGACCCACTGGAGCGCCTCCGCGGCCCGTTTGGGGTTGGTGATGATCGGCGTGATGAGGTGCGGGATGCCCTCGTACGCCGTCAGCTCCACCCGCTTGGGGTCGACGAGCACCATGCGGACGTCCTCGGGGGTGGCCCGCACCATCACCGAGGTGATGAGGCAGTTGATGCAGGAGGACTTTCCGGAGCCGGTGGCTCCGGCGACCAGGACGTGGGGCATCTTGGCGAGGTTCGCCATGACGTAGCCGCCCTCGACGTCCTTGCCGAGCGCCACCAGCATGGGGTGGTCGTCCTCGGCGGCGTCCGCGAGGCGCAGCACATCGCCGAGGTTGACCATTTCGCGGTCGGTGTTGGGGATCTCGATGCCGACGGCGGACTTGCCGGGGATCGGCGAGATGATCCGCACATCGGGGCTGGCGACGGCGTACGCGATGTTCTTGGCGAGCGCGGTGATCCGCTCGACCTTGACGGCCGGTCCGAGCTCGATCTCGTACCGCGTGACCGTCGGGCCGCGGGTGAAGCCGGTGACGTTGGCGTCGACCTTGAACTCCATGAAGACGTTCTGCAACGAGGCGACGACGGCGTCGTTGGCGGCGCTGCGGGTCTTGCCGGGGCCGCCCTTCTCCAGGAGGTCGAGCGAAGGCAGCGCATAGGTGATGTCACCGGCGAGCTGGAGCTGTTCGGCGCGCGGCGGCAGCGGCTCGGTGGTTTCGCGGGGCGCCTTCGTCAGGTCGGGTACGACGGGGGGCGCGCCCGGGGTGGCCTTCGGCGCGGCCGGGCTCGGCTTCCTCACCCCGGGCTGGGCGGCGCGTGCGGTCGGCAGCGGGGTGGCTTCCTGCTGCTCCTTGCCGCGGTCGCCGGTGACACCCTGGGTGAGGTCGGCGACGACGGGCGAGGGCGGCAGCCCGTTCATGACGGCGCCGTCGAGGGCGGCGGCCGCGGCGGCGGCCACGTCGACCGGGTCGAGCCCGTTCTCGAAGGCCGGCTGCACCGAGCCGCGCCGGGGCTTGCGGCGCCGCGTCAGCGCCTCTTCCTCGGCGCGCTCGGGGTCGTGCTCGAAGGCAGTGGCGGGGCGGCGCCGGGTGCGCGCGGCGGGTTCGGCTTCGCGCCACTCGTCGTCGTACAGCTCCTCGTCGGCGAGTTCACCGGGGAGCGGTTCGAGGATGCCGAGTTTGACGCCGAGCAGCCGCAGCCGTTGCGGGATGGCGTTGACCGGGGTCGCGGTGACCACGAGCAGGCCGAAGACGGTGAGCAGGACGAGCATCGGCACGGCGAGGACGTCACCGAGGGTGAATTCGAGGGGCTTGGAGGAGGCCCAGCCGATCAGGCCGCCGGCGTCCTGCATGGCGTCGGTGCCGGCGTCGCGGCCGGGCGAGCCGCACGCAATGTGGACCTGGCCGAGCACGCCGAGGGTGAGGGCGGACAGGCCGATGACGATGCGCCCGTTGGCCTCGGGCTTCTCGGGATAGAGGATGAGCCGGATCGCGATGGCGCCGAGCAGCAGCGGCACCACCACGTCGAGGCGGCCGAACGCGCCGGTCACCAGCATCTGCACGAGGTCGCCGACGGGGCCGCGCAGGTTGGACCAGGTGCCGGCGGCGACGATCAGGGCGATGCCGAGCAGGAGCAGGGCGACGCCGTCCTTGCGGTGGGCGGGGTCGAGTCCCTTGGCGCCGCGTCCTATGCCGCGGAACACCGCGCCGACGCCGTGGGCCGCGCCGAGCCAGACGGCGCGCACCAGCCGGTACAGGCCGCCGGTCGGTGACGGGGCGACCCTGGGGGCGGGCCTGGGGGCCGCCGCCTTCCTTGCGGGCGCCTTCTTGGCCGCGGTCTTCTTCGCGGGCGCTTTGGGGGCCGCGGCTTTCTTCGCGGGCGCGGCCTTCGCCGGGGTACGGCCGGTGCGCTTCGCGGTGCCCGCCGTGCCCTGGGAACCCTTGCCGGACGTACGTGAGGCCATGGTGCTGAGGTTACCTGGGTCGGCGGCGGTGGACACGTGTGCCTACGCCTTCACCCGTCCGTGTCGTACACCGCACGCCTGCTGACGCCGCGTCAACCGGACGCGGCGTCAGGCGGGGCCTTCAGTTCTGCGACGGCAGGGTGGGTGCGCCGCCGGTGCCGGGCTCCAGCGCGTCCAACGCCCGCCGCAGGCCGGTGAGCTTGCGCTCCAGGTGGGCGGCGGTGGCGACCGCCGCGGCGTCGGCGGATTCGTCGTCGAGCTGCTTGGAGAGCGCCTCGGCCTGTTCCTCAACTGCCGCGAGCCGTGCGGACAGTTCGGCCAGCAGACCCGCGGACTCCCTGGCCGCGCCGCCCTGGGTGCCGCCCTCCAACTGGAGCCGCAACAGCGCCGCCTGCTCGCGCAGCTGGCAGTTCTTCATGTACAGCTCGACGAAGACGGACACCTTGGCGCGCAGCACCCAGGGGTCGAACGGCTTCGAGATGTAGTCCACGGCGCCGGCCGCGTACCCCCGGAAGGTGTGGTGGGGGCCGTGGTTGATGGCCGTGAGAAAGATGATCGGGATGTCCCGCGTCCGTTCCCGCCGCTTGATGTGCGCCGCGGTCTCGAACCCGTCCATTCCGGGCATCTGGACATCCAGCAAGATGACCGCGAAATCGTCCGTAAGCAGCGCTTTGAGCGCTTCCTCCCCTGACGATGCCCGCACCAGTGTCTGATCGAGCGCAGAGAGGATGGCCTCCAGCGCCAGCAGATTCTCCGGCCGGTCATCGACCAGGAGGATCTTGGCCTTCTGCACCATGGCCCGCCCTCCTCGCCCCGGCAGTGCACCGGGCGCCGCCCCAGGGGACGACTCCCTTGCGTCGCCCGTCCTTGTGCCGGTCATGGTAGCCGCACCCCGCCTGTCGCCACACCCTGTCACCGCGATGTCACTGTGCACGTAGCAGAAACGTAGTGGGAGACCAGAAGGTTCCCCGAATACCGCCCTCCCACACGCCTTCGGCCACCGTCAGTCAGCACCGGCCGGGTCCGGCGCCCGGCCGGCGATCGTTTCCCCGACCGGTCGGCGATCACTTCTCACCCGGCCGGTGATCATTTCCTGACCCCGTCCGCGGTCGCTTCCCCGCCCCGGCCGGTGATCACTTTCCTCGCATCCACTGCTCCATCACGGAGAGCAGGTGATCGGGGTCGACGGGCTTGGTCACGTAGTCGGAGGCGCCCGACTCGATGGCCTTCTCGCGGTCCCCCTTCATCGCCTTCGCGGTGAGCGCGACGATCGGCAGACCGGCGAACTGCGGCATGCGGCGGATCGCCGACGTCGTGGCGTAGCCGTCCATCTCCGGCATCATGATGTCCATCAGGACCACCGCGGTGTCCTCGTGCTGTTCGAGGACCTCGATGCCCTCCCGGCCGTTCTCCGCGTACAGCACCGAGAGGCCGTGCTGTTCGAGGACGCTGGTGAGCGCGAAGACGTTGCGTACGTCGTCGTCGACGATGAGGACCTTCTCGCCCGTGAAGTGGAAGCTCCGCGCGGGTGCCCGCTCCGGTTCGGCCGGCGCCCAGTCCTCGTCGGCGGCGCTCTGCTGCCCCTGCGGGGCGGCTTCCTGGCGTCCGGCCGCTTCGAGCGCCTTGCGGCGCCTGCGGAACAGACCCGCCGCGCCGGGCTGCGCGGCCTCGGAGGCGCCGCACTGCCCGCCGTTGTGGCGCGTGACGTCCACGTGGCCCGCCGCATCGAGGGGGAGCCCCGTGGCGCCCTCCATGGAGCCGGCGGCGAGCTGCGGGTAGCCCTGCGGCGGCAACTCGCTGAGGTGCAGCGGAAGATAGAGCGTGAAGGTGGAGCCGCGGCCCGGCTCGCTCGCCGCGTGGATCTCGCCGCCGAGCAGCCGCGCGATCTCGCGGCTGATGGACAGGCCGAGGCCCGTGCCGCCGTACTTGCGGCTGGTGGTGCCGTCCGCCTGCTTGAACGCCTCGAAGATGACCCGCATCTTGCCGGCCGCGATGCCGATGCCGGTGTCGGTGACGGAGAACGCGATGAGACCCGCGTCCGCGTCGCGCAGCGAGCCCGCCTCCAGGAGCTGCTCGCGGATGGCGTGCGGGACATCGGTGCCGGCCGGGCGGATCACCAGCTCGACGGCGCCGGAGTCGGTGAACTTCACCGCGTTGGACAGCAGGTTGCGCAACACCTGGAGCAGGCGCTGCTCGTCGGTGTGGAGCGTGGCGGGCAGCTCGGGTGAGACCCGTACCGAGAAGTCGAGGCCCTTCTCCGCGGTCAGCGGGCGGAAGGTGGCCTCCACGTAGTCGACGAGCTGGACCAGGGCGATCCGGGTCGGCGACACGTCCATCTTGCCGGCCTCGACCTTGGACAGGTCGAGGATGTCGTTGATCAGCTGGAGCAGGTCGGAGCCGGCCCCGTGGATCGTTTCGGCGAACTCGACCTGCTTGGGCGAGAGGTTGCCCTCCGCGTTGTCGGCGAGCAACTTGGCGAGGATGAGAAGGGAGTTGAGCGGGGTGCGCAGTTCGTGTGACATGTTCGCGAGGAACTCGGACTTGTAGCGCATGGAGACGGCGAGCTGCTCGGCGCGCTCCTCCAGGACCTGCCGGGCCTCCTCGATCTCGGTGTTCTTCACCTCGATGTCACGGTTCTGCTGGGCGAGCAGCTCGGCCTTCTCCTCCAGTTCGGCGTTGGAGGCCTGGAGCGCGCTCTGCCGGTTCTCCAACTCCGCGGACCGCTCGCGCAGTTGCTCGGTGAGTTCCTGCGACTGCTTGAGCAGCACCTCGGTCTTGGAGTTGACGGAGATGGTGTTGACGCTGGTCGCGATCATCTCGGCGATCTGGTTGAGGAAGTCCTTCTGGATGTGCGTGAACGGCTGGAAGGAGGCCAGTTCGATCACGCCGAGGACCTTGCCCTCGAAGAGCACCGGCAGCACGATCACATGGGCGGGCGGCGCCTCGCCGAGACCGGAGGAGATCCGCAGATAGCCCGGCGGCACGTTCTCCACCAGGATGGTCCGCTTCTCCTCGGCGGCCGTGCCGATGAGGGTCTCGCCGGGTCGGAACGAGGTCGGCATCGAGCCCGCCGAGTATCCGTAACTCCCGCGCATCCGCAGCTCGTACGAGGCGTCACGGTCCGCGCCGACCTCGGTGGCGCCGCCCGTGGGCATGGCCAGGAAGAACGCGCCGTGCTGCGCCGAGACGACCGGCGTCAGTTCGGTCATGATCAGCGAGGCGACGTCGTCGAGGTCGCGGCGGCCCTGCATGAGGCCGGAGATGCGGGCCAGGTTGCCCTTGAGCCAGTCCTGCTCCTTGTTGGCGACGGTGGTGTCGCGCAGGTTGGCGATCATCGTGTTGATGTTGTCCTGGAGGGCCTGGATCTCGCCCGCCGCGTCCACGTCGATCTTCAGGTTGAGGTCGCCGCGGGTCACCGCGGTGGCGACGGCCGCGATCGCGCGGACCTGACGGGTCAGGTTGCCGGCCATCTCGTTCACCGATTCGGTGAGGTCGCGCCAGGTGCCGTCCACGTCCCGTACGCGGGCGTGGCCGCCCAACTGGCCCTCGGTGCCCACCTCGCGGGCGACCCGGGTGACTTCCTGACCGAACGAGGAGAGCTGGTCGACCATCGTGTTGATGGTGTTCTTCAGCTCCTGGATCTCGCCCCGCGCATCGATGTCGATCTTCTTGGTGAGGTCGCCCTGCGCGATGGCGGTGGTGACGGTGGCGATCTGACGGACCTGGCCGGTGAGGTTGTCGGCCATGGAGTTCACCGACTCGGTGAGGTCCTTCCAGGTGCCCGAGACGCCGGGCACACGGGCCTGTCCGCCCAGGATGCCGTCGGTGCCCACCTCACGGGCCACCTTGGTGACCTGCTCGGCGAAGGAGGAAAGCGTCGTCACCATGGTGTTGACGGTGTCGGCGAGTTCGGCGACCTCGCCGCGTGCCTCGACCGTCACCTTCTTGGTGAGGTCGCCGTTGGCGACGGCCGCCGAGACGCGGGAGATGTTGCGGACCTGGGTCGTCAGGTTGGCGGCCATCAGGTTGACGTTGTCGCTGAGGTCCTTCCAGATGCCGGTGACGCCGCGCACCCGGGCCTGACCGCCCAGGATGCCTTCGGTGCCGACCTCACGGGCGACGCGGGTGACCTCGTCGGCGAAGTTGGAGAGCTGGTCGACCATCGTGTTGACGGTCGTGACCAGCTCCAGGATCTCGCCCTTGGAGTCGACGGTGATCTTCTTGGAGAGGTCGCCCTCGGCGACCGCCGTCGTCACCTCGGCGATGTTGCGCACCTGGGACGTCAGGTTGTTGGCCATGAAGTTGACGGACTGGGTGAGGTCCTTCCAGGTGCCCGAGACGCCCTGCACCTCGGCCTGCCCGCCCAGAATGCCCTCGGTGCCCACCTCACGCGCCACCCGGGTGACCTGCTCGGCGAAGTTGGAGAGCTGGTCGACCATCGTGTTGAGCGTGTTCTTGAGCTCCAGGATCTCGCCGCGGGCGTCCACGTCGATCTTCTGCGAGAGGTCACCGCGGGCCACCGCCGTGGCGACCTGGGCGATGTTGCGCACCTGCGCCGTGAGGTTGCCGGCCATGCCGTTCACGGAGTCCGTCAGGTCGCGCCACACACCGGCGACGCCGGGCACCTGGGCCTGACCGCCGAGCCGCCCGTCGGTGCCCACCTCGCGGGCGACGCGGGTGACCTGCTCGGCGAAGGCGGAGAGCTGGTCGACCATCGTGTTGATGGTGTTCTTCAGCTCCAGCATCTCGCCGCGGGCGTCCACGTCGATCTTCTGGGAGAGGTCACCGCGGGCCACCGCCGTGGTCACCTGCGCGATCTGGCGTACCTGTGAGGTCAGGTTGCCCGCCATGAAGTTGACGGAGTCGGTGAGCTCCTTCCAGGTGCCGGAGACGCCGTCGACGCGGGCCTGTCCGCCGAGGCGGCCCTCGGTGCCCACGTCGCGCGCCATCCGCGTAACCTGGTCGGCGAAGCTGGAGAGCTGCGCCACCATCGTGTTGACGGTGTTCTTCAGCTCCAGCATCTCGCCGGCCACATCCACGGTGACCTTCTGGGACAGGTCACCATTGGCGACCGCCGTCGTCACCTGCGCGATGTCGCGCACCTGACCGGTGAGGTTGCGGAAGGCGGTGTTGACGGAGTCCGTCAGGTCCTTCCAGGTGCCGGCCGCGCCGGGCACCTCGGCCTGGCCGCCGAGCCGTCCCTCGATGCCGACCTCGCGGGCCACGCGGGTCACCTCGGAACCGAACGACTGGAGCTGGTCGACCATCGTGTTGACGGTGTTCTTCAGCTCCAGCATCTCGCCGGCCACATCGACGGTGACCTTCTGCGTCATGTCACCGCTGGCGACCGCCGTCGTCACCTGCGCGATGTCGCGCACCTGGGTTGTCAGGTTACGGAAGACCGTGTTGACGGAGTCCGTGAGGTCCTTCCACGTGCCGGCCGCGCCGGGCACCTGCGCCTGCCCGCCGAGCAGCCCCTCGGCGCCGACCTCGTTGGCGACGCGGGTGACCTCGTCGGCGAACGTACGCAGTGTCTCGGTCATCTGGTTGATGGTCTCGGCGAGCTGCGCGACCTCGCCGCGCGCGTTGACCGTGACCTTCTGCGAGAGGTCGCCGCTGGCCACCGCCGTGGTCACCTGGGCGATCCCGCGCACCTGGGCGGTCAGGTTGGTCGCCATCACGTTGACGGAGTCGGTGAGGTCCTTCCACACCCCGGCCACGCCCGGCACCTGCGCCTGCCCGCCGAGCTCGCCCTCGGTGCCGACCTCGCGGGCCACGCGGGTCACCTCCGAGGAGAAGGAGGACAGCTGGTCGACCATCGTGTTGACGGTGTTCTTCAGCTGGAGCATCTCGCCGGCCACGTGCACGGTGACCTTGCGTGAGAGATCACCCTTGGCGACGGCCGTCGTGACGAGAGCAATGTCACGTACCTGAGCCGTCAGCCGGTACGCCATCGTGTTGACGGAATCCGTCAGATCCTTCCAGGAACCGGACATTCCGCGCACCTGGGCCTGACCGCCGAGTTTGCCCTCCGTACCGACTTCGAGGGCGACCCGGGTCACCTCGTCGGTGAAGGCGGAGAGCTGGTCGACCAGGTTGTTGACGGTCCGCCCGACCTTGAGGAACTCCCCGCGCAGCGGGCGCTCGGCGCCGTCGCTGCCGTGCGACCGCAGATCCATCCGCTGTTCCAGGTCACCTTCGGCCACCGCCGAGAGCACCCGGCCGACCTCGGAGACCGGGCGCGCGAGATCGTCCACGAGCGCGTTGGAGGCGTCGATCGCGGCCGCCCAGGATCCCTCACAGGCGCCGTTCTCCAGGCGTTCGGTCAGCTTGCCCTCGCGCCCCACCATCCTGCGCACCCGGGCGATCTCGCCGGTCAGGTGCAGGTTGCGGTCCGCGACCTCGTTGAACACGGCGGCGATCTCCGCCATCACCCCGTCGCCGGAGACCGTCAGGCGCTTGCGGAAGTTTCCGTCCCGCATCGACGCGAGCGCCGTGAGGAGACGCTGCAGCGCAGCCGTGTCCACCTCGGTCGTGCCGCCACTCCCCCGCTGCTTGTTCCGGGCCTGTTGAGTCCGGGGCTGATCGTCCTTCGCGCGCGTGCTTACGCCGCGCGCCGCTGCGCCAGACTCCACCGTGTCCCTCCCGCAAGGGTTGACCGCACTGCCCGGGCTGTCTCCGGAAACATGCCCAGTGTTTCACCATGGCCGAACCAGGCCATAACAGTTCGGCAGCTTCGCATATCCGTCCCCGCCCACGGAGGGCGGAAACACTGGTGACCGGCATCCGCTCGGACCGCGAAGGTAAGTAACCTGGCTCCCGGCTGTCCAGCCGCCCCGGTCCGCCCGGCAAGAGGGCGGTTCGTACCCTTTGCCGGACATGGCAGGGGAAAGGCGGCGCAAAGGACGACCGCGGGACACCGGAGGGGGCGGGCCGACATGGGACTGTTGATTCCCGGAGGGCACGTTCCGGAGCCCCGGCAAGGAAATCCGGGCGTCGAGACGCGTACGAGGAGTTCTGTGATCACCGCGCGGGCGGCAGCCAGCTTCGACCCTGTCGGGCGGTCGGTCGCGACCGCCCGCGCCTTCGTCCGGGACACCCTCCAGGGCTGGGGGTACGCGGACGTCGTGGACGACGCCGTGGTCCTCACCAGCGAGCTCGTCACCAACGCGGTGGTCCACGCCGGCACCAAGGCGGACGTCCTGTGTCTGCGCTCCGGGGACGGCGTCCGCGTGGAGGTGGCCGACCGCTACCCCGAACGTGAGGTTCCGCTCCTCGGCTCCCCCACCGACATCGCGAGCCCCGACCGCGAGAACGGCCGCGGCCTGCTGCTCTGCGCGGCCCTCGCCTCCCGCTGGGGCGTCGAGTACACGCCGACGAGAAAGAACGTCTGGTTCCAACTCGACCTGCCCAACCGGCCGGTGGGCACCCGCTCGGCCGGCCCCGCCCTGCCCATCGCGCTCCTGCCCGTGACCGACGGACGGGTCCGCGTCGCGGTCGTGCAGATCGATCGCGCCGGCGCCGTCCGCGCCTGGAACGAGGACGCCGAGGAACTCTTCGGCTACCCCGCCGAACAGGTCACCGGCAAGGCGCTCACCGACTTCGCGGCCTGGCCGCACACCCCCGGCACCTCCACCGGCATCGTCGAAGCCCTCCAACTCTCGCGCTGGGAAGGCACATACGGGATAAGGGGCGCCGACGGCCGCGTAGTCCCCGTGTACGCCTCGCACTTGAGGGTCCGCGACACCGAGGGCGAACCCTCCACGGTCTGCCTCCTCGTCCGCGACGACGAGCGCGCGGTGCTCCAGACGCCCACCCGCCAGCCCGTCACCGAATCCGCAGCGCTGGGCGAGAACCGCAGCGTTGACCCCTTCGAGGTCTTCATCGGCTCCCCCGCCCCCGACGACCTCGACGGTCTGCTCCAGCGCACCGTCGAGCGCGCCCGCGACATGCTCGACGGCGACTCCGCCTTCCTGCTGCTCGCCACCGACGACGAGACCGAGCTGGAAGTCCGCGCCACGACCGGACTCCCCTCCGCCCGCCAGCGGTTCGCCCGCGTCCCCGTCGAGGCCGGCACCGGCCGGTACGGATCGGCGCGGATGCCAGCCGTCCACGAGGACCTCGCGGCCGTGCCCGGCGCCGTTCCGCTCCTCGAAAGCACCGGCATGCGCTCGGTCGTCACCGTGCCCCTGAAGGTCGAGGGACGCCTGACAGGATCGCTCGGCGTCGCCGCCGAATCCCCCGGCCGCTACTCCAACGAGGAGGCCCTGCGCCTCCAGTTCGCCGCCGACCGCATCGCCCTCGCCGTCGAATCGGCCCGCCTGGGCGAGCTGGAGCGCCTGCGCAGAGGGTCGCTGAGCTTCCTCGTCGAAGCCTCCGACCTCCTCGCCGGCACCCTGGACCGCGATCAGACGCTCGCCCTCATGGCCCAGATGACCGTGCCCACCCTGGCCACCTGGTGCGCCGTCTACACGATCGCCGACCAGTCATCGGACCCGTACCTCTCCTATGTCCTGCACGAGGACGAGGAGCGCATCGACGGCCTCAAGGCACTCCTGTCCAAGATCAGCCCGCCGGAGCCGGTCCCCACTCCGGGCGCCCGCGTGTGGACCGCGCCCGGCGAGGCCGCTCACCAGGCAGCGCTGCGCGTCTCGATGCGCGACTTCGGCCGCTCCGGCACCCCGCACACCGGCGGCGGCCTCGGCTCCACCTTGTCGACGGCGGCCGCGGTCGGCGGCGAGACCGTCGTCCTGCCCCTGGTCGCCCGCAACCGCGTCATCGGCATGCTGACCCTGGGCAAGCCGTCCGACGACCACTTCCGTCAGGAAATCCTCGAACTCGCCGAAGACCTCTCCCGCCGGGCCGCCCTCGCCCTGGACAACGCCCGCCTGTACTCCGAGCGCATGGCCATCAGCCGCTCGCTCCAGCGCTCCCTGTTGCCGCCCGGCCTGCCGCAGATCCCCGGCGTCGAGGTCGAGGTGATCTACCGCGCGGCCGGCGAGGGCAATGAGGTGGGCGGCGACTTCTACGACCTCTTCCCCATCCGTGACGGTGCGTACGGCTTCGCCATCGGCGACGTCTGCGGTACGGGCCCGGAGGCCGCCGCGGTCACCGGCCTCGCCCGGCACGCGCTGCGCCTGCTCGCCCGCGAGGGCTTCGGCGGCCCCGCCGTCCTGGAACGCCTCAACGCGGCGATCCTCGACGAGGGCGCCCGCAGCCGCTTCCTGACGCTCCTGTACGGGGAGTTGTGGCCCCAGGAGGACGGCAGCGCCATCCTGAAGGTCGTCTGCGCGGGCCATCCCCTTCCGCTGCGCCTGCGCCAGGACGGTACGGTCGAACCGGCCGCCGAACCGCAGCCCCTGCTCGGCGTCATGGAGGACCTGGAGTTGTACGAGCAGACCATCACCCTCGACCCCGGCGACGTCCTGCTCTGTGTGACGGACGGCATCACCGAACGCCGTGAGGGCACACGCATGCTGGGCGACGACGGCCTCACCGATGTCCTCGCCACGTGTACGGGCCTGACGGCGGGCGCGGTCGCGGCACGCGTACTGCGCGCGGTCGAACGCTTCGCCGCCGAACCGGCGTCGGACGACATGGCGATCCTGACGATGCGCATCCCGGAAGAAGCCAAGCGATAACCCGGGGAGGGGCCCCAGCGGGTACACGAAAGGCCCCGCCCAATGGGCGGGGCCTTTCGATGTTCTGAGCCCCCATGCGGAATCGAACCGCAGACCTTCTCCTTACCATGGAGACGCTCTACCGACTGAGCTATAGGGGCCGGTTGTTGTTTCGGGGTTTCCCCCTCACCAACGAGATAAAGCATACCCCGAATCAGACGGTGTTCCGAACCACGGTCACCGGTTCCGGCTAGGCGGGTTGCAGCAGCCCACCCAACGCGTTGCAGACGGATACCAACCGCCGCAATTCCGCCGGGGACAGCGCGTCGAGCGAGGGCAGCGCGAGCGTTTCGTCCGCCGCCCGCTCAGTCGCGGCAAGCACCCACTCGTCCCGCCGGAACTCCCGCATTCGGTGTACGGGAATGGGCACCGGCACGTCGCATGCGACCCCGCGCCTGCGCAACAGCCGCGCGAACGCGTCCCGGTCGGGCCGGCCATTGCCGGGCACCCGCACCACGTAACGCTGATAGAGGTGGCCGTCCGCCGGCGCGGGCGTTGCCACCCCGACGAGCCGTCGGTCCAAGTACCGGGCGCGCTCGCGCCGTTGGGCCACATCACCGCCGAGGCCCTCGCTGTCCTCCTCCTCGAGGAGCAACACACCGTGTGCTGCGGTGAGTTCGGCGAACGAGGCAGTATCGGCCGGGTACCCGAACCGGCGTACGAGTACGACGGCCGCGGTCCTGGATGTGATCGCCCGGCCCGCGGTGTCCGGGGACAGACAGTAGGTCAGCGGGTCTATGTCGGCGAAGACCGGAGTCGCTCCGGCAGCCACGACGGCCCGGGCCAACTCGCCGCTGTCGTAGGCCGGCACGACCACTTCGTCGCCGCTCACGACCCCGGCAGATGTGAGCGCTCCCGTCATCCTCATGACAGGAGATCGTTCTCCTGTCACATGAACGCCAGGTGAGCGGGCATAAAAAAACGCTGGCCCCCGAACCGAAGTTCAGGGACCAGCGTTGAAGATTTGTTCGGCGGCGTCCTACTCTCCCACAGGGTCCCCCCTGCAGTACCATCGGCGCTGAAAGGCTTAGCTTCCGGGTTCGGAATGTAACCGGGC